>JANMSA010000544.1:0-2166 GCA_031388865.1 Acidobacteriota bacterium
CCCCTCGAGAGCCTTCTCCCCCGGCGGGGGGAGAAGGTGCCGAAGGCGGATGAGGGGTATCCCTTTCGGCAGGATCGTTTTGTTGCGGCGCACGCGAAGTACGACAGGCACGTCAGCGCTCCGGCCGTGTCCCCCCATGGAGCAGCGCCGGCACTCGTGCAGGATCCGTCACCGGTAAGCGGCACAGGTAGTTCGTGCAGACATACGCCGTCGCTTTGCCTCCGATCGCGCGTTGTTCCAGTGCATACGGCGCGATCTTCACGATCGGCGGCGCGGCACCGGGCGGACGATGGACGACGACTTTGTTCGGAGCGAAGGACCCGAAGACGGCTCGGCGCATCGCGGTGACGTCGGTGCCGGAGAGCACGATCTCATAGGACGGACCCAGAGCGAAGTCGAGCGCGCTGAGAAAATGCGTGGCGGTGGAGGGGGCGAGGCTGACCTCGTCACCGGAGACGCGCAGCAGCTCGTCTGCGTAGCGTTTGTATTCGGGCCTGGCGGTGATGCGCGCCAGGCGGATGAGGTTCATCAGCTGGACGGAGCTCCCCGAAGGAATGGCGCCGTCGCTGGTCTCATGCGGTCGAACGAGAAGCACTTCCCCATCGCCCGCCGTGATGTAGAAGCGCCCGCTCGGATCGCGGAAGAGACGAAGCGATTCGTCCGTGAGTGCGATGGCGCGCTCGAGGTGTCGAATGTCGAACGTGGCCTCGTACAGATTGAGCAGGCCCCAGGCGAGAAACGCGTGGTCGTCCAGAAAGCGCCGTCGCTTTGCGTACACGGCGTCCGCAGCCCATTCCGCGGACGCCGCGAGCTTCGGTTCGTTGAGCACGTTGGCCCCGTAGGCCAGCGCGGCGATCATCAGTCCGTTCCAGTCGCTGAGGATCTTCTCGTCGCGAGCGGGCCTCGCCAGTTTCGTGCGATCGGCAGTGGTGTAGTAGCGCTCGTCGGCATCCTGCGCCGAGAAGAACGCGCCCGCCGGAGAGCGGAGATCGCGCGCGACGTAGGTGAAAATGTCGCGCGCCGTTCGTGCGTACTCGTCCTTACGCGTGGCCTGATACGCCTCGAGGTATGCGAGCGCGAGCAGCGCCTGGTCGTACAGCATCTTCTCGTAATGCGGCTCGGACCACTTCGCGTCCGTTGCGTAGCGATGGAAGCCGAACCCGGTCGCGTCCCACAGTTTGCTCTTGCGCATCGCGCGGAGCGTCATCTCGACGATCTCCAGCGCCTTCGGGTCGCCAGTGCGGTGCCAGTAGCGGAGCAGGAACATGAGGTGATGCGGCGTCGGAAACTTCGGCTCCGGGAAAAAGCCGCCGTGCTCTGCGTCGAAGCGCGCGAGGAGTTGTGCGTACCCGCGCTCCAGCACCTCCTTCCCCAGCGCCTCCGCTGGTGGAGAGCCCGCTACTCCACTGGAACGAAGCGACTGCGTGACCATCTCCGCGGAGGCGACCACCCGCTCGCGTTGCTCGAGCCACATCGACGAGAGGCGCGGGATCAGGGCACGGAACTTCTCCTTCGGGATGTACGCGGCAGCGAAGAACGGCTTGCCGTCCGGCGTCAGTACGACATTGTTCGGCCACCCCGCATCACCGGTGAGAGTGCGCGTGACGGCCAGGTAGACGCTGTCGATATCCGGCCGCTCCTCGCGGTCGACCTTGACGGAAACGAAGGCGTCGTTCATCAGCTGCGCGATCGCGGGATCAGAAAAGGACTCCTGCTCCATCACGTGACACCAGTGGCAGGTCGAGTAACCGACTGAGAGGAAGACCGGCTTGTTCTCTTTCCTCGCGAGCGCGAAGGCTTCCTCGCCCCACGGATACCACGCGACGGGGTTTGTCGCGTGCTGGAGCAGGTAGCGGGACTTGGAGGTGGTGAGGCGGTTGCTGGTTGCTGGTTGCTGGTTGCTTGCGGTTGGCGGTTGGCGGTTGGCGGTTGGCGGGAGCAAGGCCGAGTCGGCCCGGAGCAGGGGCGAAGGATGAAGGATGAAGGATGCCGCCAGCAGTAGAAAGGCAATCCGAGCGCCGCCGCTCATCCTTCCGCCTTCATCCTTCATCCTTCATCCCTCATCCTTCCCGTGCGTCACTTCTGAGTGATCCGGTGCAGCTTGCCCGCTTCGAGACCCGGGAACCTTTGGCGTTCGCCATTGGGCCAGATCACCGTCACGTCGGC
>JANMSA010000545.1:0-12889 GCA_031388865.1 Acidobacteriota bacterium
CAGTTCAAACACTCGTGCAGAACCCTTCACAAGGCCTCCCAGGGTTGAGGAGAGTCAAAACCACTTGACGAACTGCCTAAAGGGAGCGACGAGTTAGCCGCCGGGCCGTTAGTCCCCGAGGACGAATGGTGTCACACCTCAAGTTACAAGTTAAGCGGGATATGCGTGAGCCCGATTTCAGGGTAGTTGGAGAGAAGATCCGAATCTCCACCAGGAACATCGAGCCGCTCATGCAGAGCCTGCGCAATACCGCCACCTCTGCCGAGTCGGCAGCCAAGGCTGCGGAGGGATTAATCGGCAGCTCGCAGCGGCAGAACTACGACGTGGCCGAGCTGCTCAAGGAGCTCACGCGCGCCGCAGAAGCGGTCCGCGCTCTGGCGTCGTACCTCACGGAGAATCCGGACTCGCTGATCAAGGGGAGGCGAATGACGTTCCGGCAGACGGGTGTGATTTTCCTCGCCGTCTTCCTGACGCGCGGCGGTTTCCTAAAGCGTCCGCCCAATACGCTTTATTCGCTCGAGACCACGCCGCCCGCTGAACCGGTGATGAACGTGAGCGGCGTGCTTGTGGAGGATCCACGCCATCGAACTGCCTCCCGGTCTCGACCGCCGCGGCATCGTCGTCCGGGGAAAGGATCACAAACTCGAGGTTCGCGGCACGCATCAGTTGGCGGGGCCGCTCGAAGACATGGTCACACGCCCGGGCGTTCAATCTCGCGAACCGGTTGCCGGCAGAAATAGTCGTCCTGCCGGGACAGGCCAAGCCGGCCGCGATGCGCTCGGTCTCGATCGTCCTCGAAGAGCTGGCGCCCGGTCCGGACCCGGTGTTCGTCCTCGATGCGAGCTGGGTGCTGAAGTCGGATCCAGCCGCACCCGGAGTAACGCGGCACGAGCGCATCACGGTCGATCTCCCTTCGCTGGACCGCGCGAACATCGCCTCGGGAATGAGTCAGGCACTGGCCACGCTCGCGGAGAGGATCGCCGCGCAACTCTGGAGGAGGAGCGCGCAGCTTTTCGCTAGTGCTAGCTTGCTTCGCGAGCGACGACGAGATCCATCGACAGAAACTCATCCAACGTGGCACGTACGTCGTTCAGGGCGTCGGCCATCTGGACACGGTCAAAGGACTTGCACAACTCGCCGGCGAGCGATTCAGCCGTGGCAGGCACAGACAAGCGCTCCCATATGAACGCGCTCGTCCGATTGAGCATGAAGAATTTCGATGACGTCGGATCGAAGAGAATCGCTTCCTCGTTGAGGGGCGCGGCTTCCACCTTCGGGTTCTTCTGGAACATACGGTCCATGTCACTCCCGCGATACGGTTGATTGTATACGACAAGATACGAGTCTACGCAACCCAGTCCGGCCTGGTCAACTGAGCGTCCTGCGCTGGCCTTGGGATTCGGATGTCGCTATCCTAGCGGGACTCGCATCCGCGTCGCTTCACCGGTTTCAACTGGAGGAAAGGGTTGCCACACGCCGGCTTCTTGGCTCAGCTCGGGATGTTTGTCCTACCGCGCTTTCTGGACAGCGACGAATGTGCGCGTCTCCGCGCCGAAATGGAAGCATCGCCGAGCGACCCCGCTCGCATCCTCACCGCGGAATATCAGCCCAGCATCGACCGCGGTACACGCCGAACCGACATCACTCTCATTTCTTCCGCCACTCGAACCTGGATTACCTCTCGCTTGATGACGCTGAAACCGGCACTCGAAAAACATTTCAACGTCCAACTGCATAGTTGTGAGTCTCCGTCGTTCCTCGTCTACAAGGAAGGGTTCTATTACTCGCGTCATGTCGACGCCAATCACAGCCATGATGCGCCAGCGCAGTTCCAAGGCCGCCGTGTTTCCATATCCGCGTTCCTCAACGGCGAAGGGGAGGAACACGACCGTGGCAGCTACAGCGGTGGATCGCTCACATTCCACGCGCAGCAGAAGAACGACACCGCGGCGCGTCCCGGGCTGGCATTGACGGGAGAAGAAGGACTCCTGATCGGCTTTGACTCCGACTGGCCGCACGAGATCACCCCGGTGCAGCGCGGGACGCGATACAGCATCGTGACGTGGTTCGCCTGATGGTGCGTACCGGGGCCGCGAAACAATGACCACTCTGCCGGAAAAGATGCGAAGCGCCTTGATGAAGGCCCGATATTACGAGCGCGCCAAAGCACAATCGGCGGTCCAGACGTACAGGTGTCTTGTCGATGAGTTCGGGGACTCGATACCAATCGCAACGACACAGCTGGTAACAAACTCCACGTACCATTACCGGCCAAACGGCGATCCGCCTGACGAGGTCTTGGAGCGTGGATTTCCTCTGGACGCGTTTCTCCTGGACGATTCGGTGGGCTGGATCAAGGACCCCGGGACCGAGGTGTGGTTCCCATTCTGGAGTGGAGGAGAATGCGCTGACGCATTGGCCTCTCTGCTGCCGGGAGAGCCCGAGCCAAAGACGCTGAAGCCGGCCGTCCGAAGCAGCCTGGCCGCGGCCAAAATCCTCGTTGAACGCGATTACGAGAAGCATCGACGCGCGCTGTGGACAGAGACTTGCCAGTCGGCACGGAGGCAATACGAAAACGAGGGCTTTGTCGTTGTGCGGGACTTGCTGGATCCGCTGTCGCTTAACGCCATGCGGCGCTTCTACCAGGCTCTCCTCGCCAAGGGAGATCTTCCTCTAGGTGACGAACAGGTTTCCGGGCGATACGTGCTACACAGTGAGGTTCTGGCGAGTTACCTTCATCCGCAACTGGCATCGCTCGTCGGTCGTATTGCAGGCGAGCCTGTTAAGCCGTCGTATGTTTATTTCTCATCCTACCGGCCCGGCGCGTCACTTCCGAAACACACCGACCGTGTCCAGTGCGAGTTCAGCATTTCGTTTCTCGCCGACTACGACCCCGATCCGGCGGGCCCGAGCGGGTGGCCGCTGTTCCTCGACGATCGTCGCCGCGGCGTAACGAGCGCCGCTGATCTGGCCGTCGGCGACGCGCTCTTCTATCGCGGGCGCGAACTGGCGCACTATCGGCATCCGCTTCCTGAGGGTCATCGATCGACGTCGCTGTTTTTTCACTATGTTCGGCCCGATTTCAATGGCGATCTCTGGTGACTCCTCGAGAGAGCCGCTCCCGAACCCAGCCTTCCAGGCTCAGGATGTCCCAGACGCGTAACCAGCTCTGGTGATCGTTCGATGCGAGCGCACGGTCAAGGAATCGTTCGACCGCATCCCCATCCACAACCTCCAGTTCACTCAACGCTGAAATCCGCCCCATGCTGCGTCGTGCTGCCTGCGCGCCTTCAGTGATTGCGGAAAGGAGCACGTTTCCGGTGTAGCTCTTCAGCCGGCGGTCGAAGCCCAAGGCCGGGAACCGAGGCAGAAGCGAGGCGCGGAGCAGAGACTTTGTATATCCGTCGCGCATACGGGCCTGCGGCCGGATCCTCATGAGAAGTTCGATCAGATCCGAATCCCAGAACGGTGGCGTTACGCGTACACGCGACCGCCTGCCCACAGCGAACGTCTCCTCATGAAACATGATCTTTTGTGGGAGCTCGAGCATTGATCTGGAGAATCGAAGTGAATAGCTCCTCGTATCGGAATACGCAAGGACTCGGTCCCAAGCCTCGGCTTCGCGCCGACCGATTTGAGCTCGCAACGCAGGGTCGGCGGCAATCCATAACGGCGGGCGCGGCACTCGCTTTCGACGGGCACGATCGAATGATGACGAAGCGAATCTGCGCACCAAGGCCGGGAGATGTGCCGCCAGCCCAATCTCGCGCAAGAGCGGACGAGCACCCCACCGCCAGTACATGCCGCGTAGGGGAATCTCAATTGGAGACGAGTACGATCGCATTAGCGTGCGCCAGAGTCGATACACCCCGAGCAGGTTGCCGGCCCGGAGCAGATCGGCGGCAAAATGCGGGTTCACAGCGACCCATTCGTCACCGCCATCGCCCGTGAGGATCACCCCCCGGCCGCGACGAGACGCCTCGAGAGCCATCTGAAAAAGCGGAAGCCGCAGCAGTGTCGACAGCGGAGCAGCCATGGTCCGACTCATCTCCAACGCACCGACGAACGCGCCGTCGCGGCCGACAGCATCTCCCAGTGCGACCTGGACATGAGGCAGATCGAGAGCGGCAGCTATCGCCCGCTGAGTGTCCGCCTCATCGACGTGCGGACCGGGCATGACCAGTGAGAGCGCCAGTGGTTTGTCGCGGCCAAGCCGCTGACACACGTCGGCGGCCATCATGGCGACGCTGCTCGAGTCGATACCCCCGCTCAGATTGATCGCCGAGGGCGCAATCGCGACGCAACGTGCAACGGCCTGCGTGAGCGAGGCGTCGAATCGCTCCTCAGCTTCGCCGTCGGGAATCCAGTCGCCCGATCCACCGGTCGGTGCAGGGTCCCAGTAGCGGTAGATGCGTCGATCTTCGCCGTCGAACTCGAGGACATGGCAAGGGAGAACGCGCCTCACCTCGGTGAAGTACGTGTCCTCGTTGCTGAGCCAGCGCCGGGAAAGGTGATCGACAAGCGCCGGCCGGTTCAGGTCCCCTGAAACGCCGGGATGGGCGAGAAGAGTCTCGATTGATGGAGACAGCAGCAGAGTCCGATCCGCGGTGGCGTAAAACAGAGGGTGCAGCCCGACGGGATCCCGAGTGCACAAGAGCCGGGAGCGTGCGCTGTCCCAGACGATCAGCGCGAAGATGCCCTTGAACCGGAGGAGCGAGTTCGCCCCCCATTGCTGATAGGCCAGGGCGACGATATCGGCCGCCGACGACTGCGCGGTCAGTCGGCCCGGGAAGAGAGCGCGCAGCTCATCACTGTTATGAAGGATCCCGTCGAAGATCACTCGCGATGTGTTGGTGTCCGCGATCGCTGGCGCCCAATGCTGAGGCGCATGGATCAGCGAGACGGTCCGGCCGCTGCGGTCGGTGACCGACCCGGCCCCGGCACCGTGCTTCTGGCCGAACGCGGCGAGCCATGCGTGATCGCTCGCTGATCGGCGGGACGACTGCAATGACTGATTCTGCGCGGCCTCGTTCCCGGAAATTGGCCCTGTCACTGGTCTTCCGCCTTGGTCGCCGCAACGAGTGACACGCCCGCGGGTCGACGCAGCAACCGTGCCACTCGAGGACGTGTGGAGGTCTCGAGGTTCCTCAGAATCTTTTCCAGCGCGGACGCGGCGGTGACGCTGAATCGCAGAGCCATCATGACGACAAAAGACGTTCCGAGTCGTACGAGACGATGGACTATTGACCGCGACCGTGCCGCGCCTGGGACACGCCAGCCCGTTTCGGTCTTCACAGCCAGGACCCTTCCGAGAAGCCGCTTTTCATTGACCGGTGGATCGGGGACGAGACAATTGTCCCCGAGCGTGAGCAGATAGCTGCTCGAACGCCTCGGGACACGCCGTACGAGCCGATGGACGATGAATCCGTCGTCGCAGAGATAGAAGACGATATCGTCAGGCTGGCAGTGCTCGGCGGAAACGAGTTGGACACGCAGACGGGCACGTCCCGGAAGGGCCGGGGCCATGCTGTTGCCGTGGATCGCGCTCTCAAACACGGTGCCCTCGGCGCCAAGACGAGCAGCGAGCAGCGGCAGAAGCGTGTCGTGGTCAAGCAGAAAGGACGTGACTGCCTTGACCCGCCGGGCAGCGGCGTCACCGAGCGCCTGATCTTGCGGCGGCGTTGCAGACGGTAAAGGCTTCATTCGATACGACCAGGCAGCCCGGCCTCCATCTGCCTGGGCGCTGCGCTAACGTCCTGTCTGATTCTGAAGATCAACGACCATCCGGATCTCGCTCTCGGTGAAGCCGGCTTCAAGCCGTCCCTCTGCATCGGCGGGATAGTTGACGCCGGCCGTGCCCTCCGACCCCATGACTTCAGCGAAGGCCTTGGACGCGCCCGTAAGTGCCGTACCGATATCCAGTACGGCACGGAGATTCTTGGCCGTGGCCTTTCGGATGCAGTCGTTCGCGAAGCGGACGTGACCGATCTCGTCCGCATATTGCGCTCGATAGAGTTCCGCCAGCTCGGTATCGCCCTGCTGCTCCGCGACTTCGATCCCATACTTGATGGCATCGAGGCCTCCTGCTTCGAAGCTGCGATTCTGCACTGCCATCCGTCCGACCAGCGAAGGGATCTTCGTGATGATCCGGTATTGAAAGTTCAGAACTGGGTATTGACCAACCACTCCGCCGCGGGACTCGAAGATTCGGCGGAACATCACCGCGTGGCGCGCCTCGTCGGAGCACTGGCGAGCGAGGCCCATCCGGATGTCCCATTCCTCGGTCCGAAAATCGCTCAGATGCCGCGCGCAACACTCGAGACTGTCCACCTCTTCATTCATCTGGCGGTGGAAGAATTCGATCTCCCGCATCGGATCACCATCCGGGAAGGTGGCGCACTCGACCCACCGCTCCGCGACCGTAAATCGTGGGTCGCGAGCGGGACCGTCGGCGAGCAGCGCAGAGGGCGAGCGTGGATCCAGTGCGTCAGGCATTTCGGCCGTTTGCTCCTTTGCCGCGCTCTCTATCCGCGACCAGTCGCTCCAGGCGTTCCACCGCGGTGATCTCGGCTTTCGAGAATCCGGCCAACTCCCTGCTCTCGACGCTGGTGGCAACGAGCTTCAGAGGATCATCCTGTGTCGCCGCCACGACCCCACGAAGCCACGCCATGGCTGCTGCGATCTCCATCACCGCGCGCGGATCTGCATCGGTCAACCGCTTGATCCATGTGTTCGCAAATCGCACGTGGTGAATCTCGTCGGCGACGACACCTTCCATCACGTCCGCCGTGGTGTCGTCTCCGGCGTCTCGAAACATCGGGATTCCAGCGCTCTCGAGATCGAGCGACCCGGCCTCGAAGGTCCGGTGCTGCACCGCCAGGCGTGCGGGCAGCGAATCGAGCATGGCTACCACAGACCAGTCGAGATTTGCAATCGCGTAGTCGCCCTTTTTACCGCCGAGCTCCTGAAGCCGGCGGTAGTAGATTGCGGCGTGACGCGCCTCGTCCCAGCATTGACGCGCCAGCTCCAGCCGCAGCTCCCACGGCGCGTCAGGATAATCGGAGACGCAGATTGCCGCGATTTCCAGAGTCTGCACCTCCTGGTTGTATTCGCGGTGCATCCGCTGGCGTCGCGACTCGAGACCTAATCCTTCGGAGCTGGGAACTTCCGAATGCAGGTGGACGATTTTGAAACATGCTTCGCGCGCCGGATCTCGTCTGAGTTCCACGCCTCGGACATTTATCGTTTCTTTGGGGACCCCTGCGCGCATCTATGCCTCCGCTGTCACGCCGGCCGGGGCGGCTGCAATTGGCTCCAACGCTGCTTCTCGCGACTTCAGCGCATCGCCGACTCGCTGATCCGCTAGCTGCAACGCTGGTAACTCCTGCCGAAGAGCGCGCGCGGAGTCGATCATTCGCGCGGTGTCGGAGAGATGCCGCTCCAGAATGCGAACACTGGGGGCGTCCAGCAGCGTGTCAGTCTGTTCCAGGTACCGCCGATACCGCTCAGCGATTGCTGGAAGGAAGAAGTCGTAAATCGCGGCGAAGCGCTCGGCGGTCGGTTTGATGTCTGCCACCTCGGCGAGAAACCCGCTGTAGTCGTCGGCAGGTCGCAGGCTGTGCTGTAGCGGCAGCCGCAGCTCAAATGTGCGCTTGCCGAGCGCATCGGCGTGCTGGGCTGCGTCCCAGATGTGTTCCCCGAGGATAAGCTTCACTTCCATTTCCGGAGTGGTCGGCACCCATGCGGCCAGTGTCTCCATCAACCAGACATGGACATAACGCATTGTCGCGACGAAATTGCCGCGCTCCTTCACCGTGAGCATCGAAGGTCCTCCATAGTTCGCTCAATAAGGTCTGCTGTCTCGGTCGGTCCACCGACCTTCAGGAGCCAGCAGGGCAACTGATCCAGCAACTGCTTTACTACCATGAGCCTCAACGCACGCCGCGCGGCTGGCAAGCCCCACAGTGTCGCGATCTCGTGTCCGGCCAAGACACCGAACGTCTTCAGATCATGCAGTGTGGGCCTCAGCGGCGCAAGCGATGGCCGTTCGGCAAAACCGTCGAGTAGGAACGCGGCTCGAAGGGACGCGGACTGGACCCGAGTCCCGGGAAAAACCTCATCGATCCGCAACGGGTCGCCATCACCGTCATCATCGATCAAATCGTGCCGGACGATGCGTCCGAGGGTCTGGGAAAGCTCCGGCGCGCGCGGTCCGGGCCGCAGATTCACTGTACGCCGAAGCGGAACAAGCTCACTCGTCGCCAGTCGGATGAGCGCGATCTCGTCTCCCAGCAGGGCGGCTCCGCGCGCGGCGAGATGAAGAGCGGTCGTTGTCTTGCCGGATCCCGAACGGCCCGCAAGGAGGAATCCCGCGTTGTGAGATTCCAGCGATGCGGCGTGAAGTCCGATGAGTTCGGGCTGCGCGGTCAGCGTCGCGTTGACCAGATACTCGACGGGGAAACGTCTCCAGGCGCGGCGCGCATCGATCAGAACATGAGAACCGGACGCGGCGAGTGTGGGTGCGCCTTCCGTTCCTGCCAAACGCCATCCGGCCAGCGGAGAATCCCAGACCTGGGTCGCGCGCTTCGGCATGAAGGCTGAAGCGGCATCCTGGGGCGCGCCTTTTGTAAAGGTCAGCAGGAGCAGGGGCACGTTCCGGCCGCGCCGCGCGACGCAGGACACGAGCGGTTGCTGAAGGGCGATTAGCGGCGGCACCGCACAGTCACCGTAGACATGCTCGAAGGTTTCGCGAAGCCGCGGATAGTCCGATGCCAGCTGAAGAATCCCGTCGCCGAACCGATAACAGATCGAATCTCGCGGTTCCGGTTCCTGCTGTTCGATCGACCTTACGATGCGGGGGGCGTCGAGCCACCACGGGTCAACGAGAGCTGATCCCGGCTCCGCCGCGGCATCCCGGATCACCTCTGCCTTCAGAGTGGAGAAGGTCATGCAGCACCTGACGGCGCTGGTGCGAGCGAGCCAAAACCCTCCTGACGGAGCAACTCGGCGATCTCAGCCTCGGTGAAGTCGGCCAGCCGCCGATCAGCGACGTTTGCGAAAACGTCCGGATGCGTGAAAGCTGTAAGATTCACCCCGACTGCATTGATCTCGCCGGGTTCCGGGGCGAGTGCAGCGGTAACTTTCCTAAGCAACTGAATGCCAACGGCGACCTGCAGCAGAGTGCGCGGGTTCTCGCGGGCCAGCTCCTTGAGCCAGCGGTTGGCGAACCGAACGTGCTGCACTTCGTCGGCGAGGAGTCCGTCCATCAGCTTTCCGGTCGCCGGATCTCCCGCCGCTGTCCACATGCGCTCCTGCTGGCGGAGCAGGTCCATCTCGCCGGCCTCGAACGTGCGATTCTGAACGGCCAGACGGGCGGGAAGCGAGTCGAGCATCTGCGTCACGCCCCACTCGTAGTTCATGACCGGGAACTCCCCTTTGCGACCGCCGATCTCAAGAAGCCGACGGTAGACGAGCAGGGTGTGCCGCGTTTCATCCCAGCACTGCCGCGCCAGCTGCAGTCTCAGATCCCATGGAGCGTTGGGGAAGTCGGCCAGATTCTGGCTGGCGATCTCGAGGGTCTGCATCTCGTTGTGCATGTGACGATGCAGCCGTTGCCGGCGCGAGACATCGGACATGTCGTCATAGTCGTGCAGATCCTTGTGCATTTGAACGACGGTGAAGCAAGACTCGCGGGCAGGATCGCGGCGGAGCGTAACGCCGCGCAGCGCCTTCACGTCATCAGGTGTCAATGTGCGCATTTTTTACCTGGTCGCAGGGCAGACTTCGACCTGCGTGTCTGGCTCTCAAGAGACACGCAGGCCACCGAGTCAGGTCAGGGTGACTAGAGGGGGTTTGAAACGGGGCATGCTGGTGTCCACCAGCAGCCCGCGGCGCTGATTTCCGCGGCCGTCATTTGAAATGCCTGAAGCACTTCATCGCGATCCATCGGGGTGATCTTCGGGGTTTCATACACCGGGAGAACAAGAGCATCACGAATGTCCATTCATACCTCCGTCTTTCGCCTTTAAAATGTTCGACTATCATAACTCGGCAGCCCAGCAAGCGCAATGGCCGCTCCGGACCGACGGCTCCAGTCAGCGCAGCGCTATGATTTAGCAGCTCCGGCGTTATTCGAATGAATCCGATACCCATGGAATTACCCCCGTCGCTGTGGCCGCGTCTGTACAGTACCGTCCTAGAGAGCCCGTGGCCCCCTTCCGATGCCGGAGACGCTCTCGCTTTCGTTCGCGCGGCGCGCAAACACCGCCTCCTGCCGCTTCTGATTTCGATTCCGGACCTTCCCGAGTCGGTGCGTACGATGCTCCCGGTAGTCGACGCGGTTTACCAGCGACTGATCGAGCGGACGGAGTTACAACTCGAGGTGCTCTCGCGGCTGGCTAGCGTCCTGGACGATGAGCCGCTGATCCTGTTGAAAGGGTGCGACTACCGATTCCGTCTCTACCCGCGGCCCGAACTTCGTCCAAGCGCAGACATCGACTTCCTCATACCCCGCGCACGCAGCAAGGTGGTGATCGAACGCCTTCGTGAGGCGGGCGCGCAACAGGCGTTTCCCGGCGGCCGCGTCTCGCGACTGTCGTCATACCACGAGACGTTTTTCCGTCTCGGTGATGTAACGATCGAACCGCACAACTCCTTCGCCCAGAGGGTGCGTTTCGCGATTGACTACGAGGGCATCTGGGAGCGCCGGGTTCCCTTCGCCGCCGGCCCTCTCCATGCCTTCCGATTGGCCGACGAAGACGCCATTCTGTATGCCGCCTTATCGCTATCGCTCGACCACTTTGACGCACCGCTGATCAAGTACCTCGACTTCTACCTGCTTCTCGATCGATTTCGCGGCGATCTCAGTATCGTCGCTGGCCGAGCTCGTCAGTGGTTGATCGAGCGAGCGTTCTTTTCGGCGCTGGACCAGACGTCGCAGGTGTTTCCCGAGATCAAACACAAGGTTGAGCCCGCCCTCAACTCCCTGCTCTCAGCCTGCGACCGGCGCTTTCTTCGCGAGCGCGTCCTGCCACCACCGATGGCTGGTCGCCACACCCGACGCCCTGAGCAGCTCTGGCGAAAGTTTCATCTGATGGACCGATATCGGGAAAGGGTCGTCTTTCTGCTCTACCACGGGTATGCGATCGTGGCCGGCGCCGCGCTTTCGATGACGACCAAAAGGACCGATCGAGCCTCTTCGGTTGGCGCTTCTGATGACGGGACTTGAAGCGCTGCGCTGCTGACGCGAACGAGTGGCTCGGCTCTTGTAGCAGCGCAGCCCATGAACTGGCTAGTCTTGCTTGGCCTCGCTGTCGTCGTTGTTGCTGTCGGCGCTGTCACGGGAGTCAAACCGCGCGGAACGCGATCGTCGTAATCTTCGCCTATCTGACGTGCCAGGCGCGCGGCGGCTGATCACAAGCCGCGAACCCTGAACGGCTACGAGAAACAGCCCATATCCGATGATCCGCGACCCCGGGGCCCGCGGTCGCCGGAAGAGTCCTGGAGAAGACCAAAACGTCGAGACCCGGCATACCACCGTCACCGCCCTGCGCGGTCAGAACGTCATATGTCTCGCGTCCCATTATAGCCGGTCGAACTCCTTGAACAGCGCAGCAAAGTCGACGGCAGGATCCATCACGATCCAGTCATATTCGCCGTTTGGGCCGGCAATGAAGCCGTCCAGACTCACAGCCACTTGATAGCGCATTCGTCTGCTCATCGATTCGGCTCCAATTCGGCGGGGCTGGCTAACGAATCCGAGCTCACCGGCGCGGACCCGCACGCCGAAAAGTATAGCTCTCGCGCTGAATGAACGTGCGGGTTCGCGTCCGGTGCAGCGAGAGACTGTGTCAAAACTCATTTCAACTAACTCTCAATAAAAAAATCGCGCGTTCTAAGGTACCGCCACGGCGAGATCTCACGCCTGTTGAGGGTATTTGATCCCCTGCTTTTCGGCCGTTTTGGAGTTTTGACACAGTCTGGCGACGAGTTGGGCCGCGCACATTCAACAACTAAGTGCAACACGGTCTCCGCAAGACGGGGGCGATCTGGGACACTGACGAATCTTCCGCGAAGAAGGGACGTCATGAGATATCACCAGATCACCCCCGAGGAGAGGTATACGTTGGCCACGCTGCGAAGACAAGCGCCGCCGATGTCCGACGCCGCGATCGCCCGGATCATGGGACGGCATCGCAGCACCATCAGCCGTGAGGTGCGGCGCAACAGCGCACGCTTCGACGGCGCGTATCGCCACACCAAGGCTCAGGAGCGCACCAATGGACGGCGCTCCCGATCGCGGCGCAACAGTCAGTTCGGTTCCAGGGACTGGACGCGCATTGAGAGCCTGCTCTACGAGTATCTGAGTCCCGAGCAGATCAGCGGCAGACTTCGGCGCGATGGAGTGCTGAACGTGAGCCACGAGACCATCTACAAACACATCTGGAACGATAAGAGACATGGAGGTCAGCTCTTCCTGAACCTCAGGCAGCCGACCAAACGTCGCAAACGATACGGGAGTTACGAAAAGCGAGGACGGCTAAGTGGGAAAAGGCATATCTCCGAGCGGCCCGCCGCTGTGGAGCTGCGCCAGGAACTGGGCCACTGGGAGATGGATACCGTCCACGGAAAAGGAAACAACCACTGCGTGGTGACGCTGGTCGAGCGGGTGAGCGGGACCACGCTCATCGGAAAGCTTGCTGACCACACCGTCGCAGTCCTGAACAAACGGGTGATTCATTTCCTCCGCCGGCATGGCACGTGGTTCAAGACCATCACTGTGGACAACGGGACCGAGTTTCATGGGTACCGGACCATTGAGAAGGCGACCGGCGTGACGATCTACTTCGCCACGCCCTACCGTTCCTGGGAGCGAGGGACGAACGAGAAC
>JANMSA010000551.1:0-1705 GCA_031388865.1 Acidobacteriota bacterium
GAGATGGTCTTCTCGCGCGGCTCGCCCTCCTGCTGCCACGAAACCGAGATCTCCAGTGGCTCCTCGAGCGCGACTTCATCCGGCGCCGTCACGCTCGAGGATTGCGTGACGCGCGTGACGACGACGGATGCGATTTTCATCGCGGCAGTCTACTCAGTTGTGCGAGCCGGACGGACCACTCGGTAGTCGACGTCCTCACTGGCCCGCGTCAGCGCACTGGTAGGATCGCTCCCGCTCGATGAACTACGAAGATCACTTCTCCGGACATGCGGACGCCTATGCGCGGCATCGGCCGCGCTACCCAGCTGAGCTCTTCTCATGGCTGGCGTCTGTCATCCCCTCACGAGCGCTCGCGTGGGATGCGGGGACGGGCAACGGTCAGGTCGCGGCTTCGCTGTCCGCGTTGGTCGACCGCGTCGTGGCGACTGACGCGAGTGGTGATCAGCTCGCGCGTGCTGCTGCGCACGAGCGTGTCGAATACAGGAATGAGCCCGCCGATCGCGTTTCGTTGCCGGAGCGATCGGTTGATCTCATTACAGCCGGCGCGGCCGCGCACTGGTTCGAGCTGGACGGTTTCTATCGCGAGGTACGGCGCGTGGGGAAGAGCGGCGCTGTCGTCGCCCTGTTCTCGTACGGCCCCCGCGACATCGCCGACGCCCTGACACTCCTGTTCGGCGATCCGATCGTGCATCGCTTTCAGGACGACGTGCTGGGCGGACTCTGGCCGGAACGGATCCAGTACGTCCATGAACGCTATGCCACGCTGCCCTTTCCTTTCGACGAGATCGCGGTTCCCGCTCTGGAGATGACCGCGCTGTGGAGTTCCCGCGAGCTGCTGGCCTTCCTCGATACCTGGTCGGCATCGCAGCGCTACTTTGAGCAGCACGGAACCCGCGCGACCGAAGCAATTGCGACGGAGCTCGCGCGGGCCTGGGGTGATCCGGACCACAGACACGAGATCCGCTTTCCGCTATTCATCCGTGCGGGGCGCATCTAACCGAGGCGCATCGAACCGTACGAGTTGATTGAACGCCTCCGCACGCAGATGTCATTGCGGCTGACGCCGGAGGCGTGGTGGCAAATTGCCGGTGGTTCCGCGGGATCTTCGCGGCGACCATGGTGATGTGGCTCCCACACATGCAGTTGCAGCAGTCAGCCGCTGGAGCGGCCTGAGTCGAAGAGTTCGCGTCAGGTAGCTGGCTTGCCCCGCAAGCGGGCGTCGCCGCTCCAGTCGCGGCAACCAGGCTTCGGGTAGTCCGGTATGTCTGGTACTGGAAAGGTCTCGGCGGATGCGGCACGCCGCCGCGCCGCGTCGCTCAGGTCGTAGAGCTCGAGTCTTGCCTTCGGGTCGGAGGTTCACAGTCTCATAGGCTCACAGTCGCACAGATGCCGGCCGCTCATCGATCCCTGGATGGCCTACGCGACTGTGAACTCCGACTCGAAGACTCGAAGACATCCGCGCGTCCACGATCTTCACGCCATGTTCCGCCTCGCCCGGCTGAGAGTCGGAGTCCCCGCCCTTCACCGCCGATGGGGTCTGACGCCATCGGCGTCTGCTGCACCGCCGGTGACTTCGTGCACCGAGCCTTGCTCGTCGAGGAAGTAGGGAACGTCCGGATCGAACGGTGTCTTGTGGAGACGCGCATCGAGACGCTGGTACTTTCCGGTCATGGCGTCGTGAGTTGCGACGGCGCGAACGTAGCCG
>JANMSA010000574.1:0-10008 GCA_031388865.1 Acidobacteriota bacterium
CGTACGCGACCCCTGCCGGGGTCGGAGTCTCACGACGATGGGGAGAAGGATCTCGATTGGGGAGGGTGTCGCGAGACAGCGCGTTGGCGGCGCACAACAGGGCTCGCGTAAGGGTCTCGAGTTGAGATATTATTGCCGCCCTTAAATATGTACACGGTCGAAAACAACGCCGGACGCCTGATCGAGGTGAAGCTCGCCTCACCCCTCTCTGTGGGAGACGTGCAGCAGTTCACGCTGAGGCACATGCAGATCATGCAGAGGATTCCGGGCAGGTATGTAGGAGTGGTGAACCTCCGCCAGGCGTACGTCTTCCCTGCGGTGATCTCGGATGCCCTGTCGAAGATGCTTTCCAGCGCGGCATCCCATGTGGAGCGAACCGCACTGCTCGTCGGAGAGAGCGCCGTGTTCGGCCTGCAGGTGGAACGGGTGATCCGGGAGTCGAACAATCCCGATCGACGGGCGTTCCGCAGCGCGCCGGAGCTCGTCGCCTGGTTGAGTGAGGTGCTCACGCCGCCGGAGCGGACACAGCTCGAACGCTTCATCCCGGTAGGAGCGGCCGTGACCGCGCCCGCGCCGTACAGATTTCAACCGTAGGCTGGTCCAGGCAGGGACGCGGGACCGCGGTTGGGGCTTTGAGTTCCTTCCACCCAGGTCGCCTTGACTACGCCCTGCAGCGTTGCGCCGAGGTAGGGCGTCACTTTGTGGCGGTGGGCGATGAGCTCTTCGCGGACGACGAACGTTTCCTCCGGCGACCAGACCACGAAGTCGGCGTCACAGCCGGTCGTGATCGTGCCTTTCGCATCGAGGTTGGCCAGGTGTGCGGGCGCTTCGCAGCACCAGCGCGCGATCTGTTCGATGGAGTGGCCGCGCATCCGGGCGTTGGTCCAGACGATGGGGAGCAGAAACTGCAGCGACGCGATCCCGCCCCAGGCGGATGCAAAGTCCCCGCGTTTCAGTTCCGGTGTACATGGCGAGTGGTCGCTCACGACAAGGTCGATCAGGCCTGCGGCCAGGCCTCGCCACAGTTGTTCGCGGTTGTCGCGCTCGCGGATCGGGGGGGCGCATTTGTACTCGGTGTGTCCGTGAGGCACGAGCTCCGCCGCGAAGTGGAGGTAGTGCGGTGTCGTCTCCGCCGTCAGGGGTAACCCTTCCCTGCGCGCCTGGAGCATGAGCCCCAGAGCGCTGGCCGAGGAGAGGTGAACGATGTGCATTCTCGCGCCGGTCTCCCTGCACACGCGCAGCACCAGCTCGATCGCCTCATCCTCCGCCGCGTTCGGACGGGAGGCGAGGTACGTCGCGTACTCGCCCGCATCCCCTTCCGGCTCGCGAACATGTTCGGGCAGCTCGGCGTGCACGAGCAGGGGTGCGTTCGTGCCGGCCAGTTCGCGCGCTGCCTCACGGAGCTGCGCTTCGTCGACGTTTGGGAACTCGTCGACGCCGGAGTGAATCAGGAAGCATTTGAACCCACGCGCGCCGCGCTCGAGCATTGGACGGAGCTCGCGGGTGTTGCCGGGGATGACGCCGCCCCACAGCTCGACATGGACGTCGCCCTTCGCGACGCGCTGCTTCGTCTCCAGCGCGGCGACAGTCGTCGTCGCAGGCAGAGAGTTGAGGGGCATGTCGACGATGGTGGTGATGCCGCCTAGCGCGGCCGCGCGCGTAGCGGTGGCGAAGCCTTCCCACTCCGTGCGCCCAGGCTCGTTCACATGCACATGCGAGTCGACGAGGCCCGGCATGATCACCAGATCGCCGTAATCGTGATTGGCAGGGCCGTGAGGCTCGATGGCGACGATCTTCGCGCCCTCGACGATGATCGTGGCGGGGCGTGTGCCATCGGGGAGGATGACTCGGGTGCTGGTGATGCGCATCGGCGCGAGTCTATCGCCGGTCGTTGGTTTGGGTGGGTTCTCGTGCCGCGGAGAATCTGCGCGTCCAACGCCATCTTCCCCCTGCCGGGGTCGGCTTTAGAGCCTCCAGCTGCACGTTCATCGTGAGTTGATGTGCGCGTCCCCCTCCGAGGCACGGGGCAATTCGCCTCCACCCGAGCCCCAGGTCCCTCCACTCACGGTCGGGATGACAGCGTTGTAAACCCGCCACGGAAACGGGGGAAGTTCAGTATCGCCGCTTCAAGGCCGCTACGGAACATGGGTGCGTCGAACTCGCAGACAACTGACAACCGACAACCGACAACACGCGCGGCGATAAACTGCGCACGATGCCCACCTTCTTCGAAGCGCAGAACGAGCTCGCCGGATCGGGCGCGCCGTTTGTGGCGGTGACGGTCGTGGATACGCTGGGGTCCACTCCGCAGGACCGCGGGGCGAAGATGCTCGTGACGGCGGCGGGCCGTCAGCACGGCACGGTGGGTGGCGGAAAGATCGAGGCGCGCGCGATCCAGGAAGCGCAGGAGATGCTCGCCGATGACTCCGCGCCGAAGACGCGCTTCTACCAGTGGTCGCTGGAGAAGGACATCGGCATGACCTGCGGCGGAATCGTGCGGGTCTACTTCGAGGCGTTCAATCTCACGCGATGGAACATCGTCGTGTTCGGCGCAGGTCATGTGGCGAATGCGCTGATGGAGGTGCTGCTGCGCCTCGACTGCCGCGTCACCTGCTTCGATCCTCGCCAGGACTGGATCGAGCGTCTGCCCTCCGCGGCGCGCCTGACAAGAGTGTTGTCGGGCAATTTGCCCGGCGAGGTGGCAAAGATCCCGGACGGGGCCTTCGTTCTGCTGATGACGATGGGACACACCACCGACAAGCCCATCCTCATCGAGATCCTGCGCACCCGGAAGTTCCCCTACCTCGGCGTCATCGGCAGCAACGCGAAAGCGAAGCGGCTGCGGCAGGACGTCCTCGATGCTGGGTTGCCGGAGGAGCTGACCAGAGCGTTCTTCTGCCCTGTGGGACTCCAGCTCGGCTCGAATCATCCGCACGAGATTGCCATCTCGATTGCGGCGCAGATGCTGCAAACTCGCGACGCGGGATGAGACCGCCGATCCGGCGCATGCGAGCGCAAGGCCGGCGTCCCGCCAGCCAGGCACGATCCCAGAACGGATTCAAAAAGGAAGAGGAATGGCTGTACGAAAGAAAACGGGTGGGAACCGGGGGGCGAAAAGGCCCGCTGCGCCCAGACGCAGTGGCCCCACGAAGATCGCGCCCCCCCCCACCACAACCCATGAGATGCCGACTGAGGATCGAAGCACCGGAACGGATACGGGCGCTTCGCTGGAGACGGAACCTTCGATGACCACTCGTCCAGATACGCTCCTCAGCGACTGGGACCTCCACCTCTTCAATGAGGGCACACACACGAAGCTCTGGCAGAAGCTGGGCAATCACCGCGTGCCCGGCGGGGTCATGTTCGGTGTGTGGGCTCCAAACGCGGCGCGTGTGAGCGTGGTCGGCGACTTCAACCAGTGGGATACGAAGGCAGATCCGCTCGAGGTCCGCGAAGAGTCAGGAATCTGGGAAGGCTTCGTTCCGGGCCTGGAGCGTGGGTCGACGTACAAGTACCACATCGTCTCGCGCGTGAATCATTACAGCGTCGACAAGGCGGACCCCATGGCCGTGCATCAGGAGACGTCGCCGGCCACCGCGTCGAAAGTGTGGGATCTCGAGTACTCATGGAACGACGGCGAATGGATGCTCGCGCGCCGGGCGCGTAACAGCTACGAGGCACCGATGAGCATCTACGAGGTACATCTCGGCTCCTGGCGGCGCATCCCGGATGACAGCGGCCAGACGTTGCGCTCCATGAGCTATCGCGAGATCGCGAGGCCGCTCGCCGAGTACGTACGGAAGATGAACTTCACGCACATCGAGCTCATGCCCGTGCAGGAACATCCGTTCTATGGCTCCTGGGGTTATCAGGGCACCGGCTATTTCGCGCCGACCAGCAGGTACGGCACACCGCAGGATTTCAAGTATCTGATCGACGTTCTGCATCAGCACGGCATCGCCGTGATCCTGGACTGGGTGCCATCGCACTTCCCCAGCGACGAACACGGGCTCGCGTACTTTGACGGCACCCACCTGTACGAGCATTCCGATCCGCGCAAGGGCTTTCAGCCCGACTGGGGCTCTCTGGTCTTCAACTACGGTCGCAACGAGGTGCGCTCGTTCCTCGCATCCAGCGCGCTGTACTGGCTCGACGAGTTCCACATCGACGGGCTGCGCGTGGACGCCGTGGCATCGATGCTCTATCTCGACTACTCACGCAAGGCCGGCGAATGGGTGCCGAACGAGTTCGGCGGACGCGAGAACATCGAAGCCATCTCCTTTCTGCGCCGGATGAATGAGGACGTCTACAAGGAGTTCCCGGACGTGCAGATCATTGCCGAGGAGTCGACGGCGTGGCCGATGGTGTCGCGACCGACCTACCTCGGCGGTCTGGGCTTCGGCATGAAGTGGGACATGGGATGGATGCATGACACGCTGCGGTACTTCTCAAAGGACCCCGTCCATCGCCGCTTCCATCACAACGACCTCACCTTCCGCATGATGTACGCGTTCACGGAGAACTTCGTGTTGCCGCTCTCGCACGACGAAGTGGTGCACGGCAAGGGCTCGCTGATCAACAAGATGCCCGGCGACGAATGGAGACGCTTCGCGAACCTGCGTCTGCTCTTCGCCCACATGTATGCGAGCCCGGGCAAGAAGCTGCTCTTCATGGGCGCAGACATCGCGCAGTACCGCGAGTGGAATCACGACGCAGCTCTGGACTGGGACCTGCTCGAGCAGGCGCCGCACGCGGGCTTGAACCGCTGGCTCGAGGATCTCAACAAGAGCTATCGCGACATTCCGGCGATGCACGAGCTCGATCTCTCGCCTGAAGGGTTCGAGTGGATTGACTGCTGCGATACGGAGAACAGCATCGTCAGCCTCATGCGCCGTTCGAAGACGCGGCCGGAAGAGAGCCTGGTCGCGGTGCTGAACTTCACGCCGGAGCCGCGCTACAACTACCAGATCGGCGTGCCGCGCGGCGGTCACTGGCGCGAAGTGCTGAACAGCGACGCGGCCATTTACGGAGGAGGCGCGCAGGGCAACATGGGCGGTGTCGATGCGGTTCCGATCCCGATGCACGGGCGCCGCTGGTCGGTCACGCTCACGCTGCCGCCGCTGGGCGCGGTCTTTCTGCTGCCGGGCGGCGCGGAGCGCGCAGTCGAGGATTACGAAGAGGCGGAGGAGCCTGCACTTGTCTGACGTAGAGGCTCTGTCGCTTCCCGGGACCGAGACATTCCCTCCCGTGGAGGAACAGAAGCTTCCCGCGCCGTCCGGCATCCCACTGGGGGCACGTCTCCTGAAGGGTGGGCGTTGCGAGTTCCGCGTCTGGGCTCCGGACCTTGTGAAGGTGGACCTGCACATCGTCGCTCCCATCGAGCGCAGGCTCTCCCTGGCGAAGACGGCCGATGGATACCACGAGGCGATGGTCGAGGACTGCAGCGAAGAGACGCGGTACCTCTACGTTCTCAACGGAGGCGACGAGCGTCCCGATCCCGCGTCACGCCATCAGCCCGATGGGGTGCACAAAGCTTCGGCCGTCGCAGGACACGACTTCGAGTGGCATGACCAGGGATGGGCGGGCGTCGCGCTCGAAGACTACGTCGTCTACGAGCTGCACGTCGGCACGTTCACGGCCGAAGGGACGTTCGACGCGATCATTCCGCGCCTGGACGCGTTGAAAGACCTTGGCATCACCGTCGTGGAGCTGCTCCCGATCGCGCAGTTTCCCGGAGAGCGGAACTGGGGCTACGACGGCGTGTACGCGTGCGCCGCGCAGGCGTCCTACGGTGGAGCGCGTGCGCTGAAGCGTCTGGTCGATGCCTGTCATCAGCGCGGCCTGGCCATCGTCCTGGACGTGGTCTACAACCACCTGGGCCCCGAGGGCAACTACCTCGCGCTGTACGGTCCCTACTTTACGGACCGTTACAAGACGCCCTGGGGTCTCGCGCTCAATTTCGACGGCCCGCACAGCGACCACGTGCGCTGGTACTTCATCCACAGCGCGCTGCAGTGGATCGATGAGTTTCATTTCGACGGCTTGCGCGTCGATGCGGTGCACGCGATCGTCGACGCCTCGGCGGAGCCATTCCTGCAGGACCTGAACGTCGCAGTGCACGAGCGCGCGCAGCAGCTCGGCCGGCGCGTCTACAGCATCGCGGAGAGCGATCTGAACGACCCGCGCGTGATCACTGGGGCTGAAGATCTCGGGCTCGACTTCGACTCGCAATGGGCGGACGACTATCACCACTCTCTGCACGCGCTGCTCACGGGTGAGCAGGATGGCTATTACTCCGGGTTTGCACTCAAGCCGAGCAACCTCGCGCGCGTGATGACCACTGGTTTTCTCTACGTCGGCCAGCACTCACAGTACCGGGGGCGCAAGTACGGGCGCAAACCGCGGACGACGGACGGCGCGAAGTTCGTCGTTTCGATTCAGAATCACGACCAGGTCGGCAATCGCATGACCGGCGAGCGGCTCTCGCAGCTTCTCTCCGACGAGCAATTGCGCCTGGCCGCGGCGGCGATCATCCTCTCGCCGTTCATCCCCATGCTGTTCATGGGCGAGGAGTACGGGGAGAAGAATCCGTTCCAGTACTTCACGTCGCACTCGGACGCCGATCTCATCGAAGCCGTGCGCAAGGGAAGGCATGAGGAGTTCGACGACTTCACCTGGGACGGTGAGCCACCGGATCCGCACGACGAGGAGACCTTTCTCCGCTCGAAGCTGGACTGGTCGCTCGCTCAGAAAGAGCAGCATTCGGCGTTGCGCGACTTTTACAAGAGCCTGCTCACGCTCCGTCGCGAAACACCCGCACTGCGCAATCTCGATCTTGCAGCCGTCGAAGCGCATGCGGACGATGACCGGAACCTGCTGTTCGTCCGTCGCGGCGAGGGAGCGGATCGGAAGGTGATCGCCTTTAATTTCAGTGGAGAGGTGCAGGCGGTGGACGCGCCATTTGGCGGCGCACGCCGGACGCTGCAGCCGTACGCTTTCGAGCTGTGGTGATGCGCGTCCCCACCTCCACCTATCGCCTGCAGTTCAACGCAGAATTCACGTTGCAGGATGCGAAGCGCATCGTCGCCTATCTGCACGAGCTCGGCATCACCGATCTCTACGCGTCGCCGCTACTCAAGCCGCGCAAGGGAAGTACGCATGGGTACGACATCGTCGACGCGAACCAGCTCAATCCGGAGCTCGGTACGAAAGACGACTTCACGGAGTTGCATGAGGAGCTCGAGCAACGCGCCATGGGCGTCCTGCTCGACATCGTTCCGAACCACATGGCCGCGAGTCACGAGAACGCCTGGTGGGTGAGCGTTCTCGAGAACGGGCCGCAGTCGCGCTTTCTGCACTACTTCGACATCGACTGGCGCGACGACAAAGTCCTCCTGCCGATCCTCGGCCGGCCCTACGGGGAGGCGCTCGAGTCGAGAGAGATCCAGATCGGGTTCGACGCCGACGGTTTCTTTCTCAGCTACTTCGACAAGCGCTTTCCGCTTGCACCGCATTCGTATCGGATCGTGCTGGAGTGGTGCGCGAGCGCGCTGCCTGCCGAGGGGGAGGGGATCGAGCTGCATGACCTCGTGCGGAACGAGAGTGTCGTCGCGAACAGCCGCTTTCTGAAGGACACCATCCTGCGGCTGCGCGATCAGTCCCCGGAGTTCACGAAGGCACTCGACGCTGCGCTGGCGCGCTTCAACTCCGACCCGGATCTGCTCGACCGCGTCGTCGACGCACAGTGGTACCGGCTCGCGTACTGGCGCGTCGCCAGCGAGACCATCAACTACCGTCGCTTCTTCGACGTGACGGACCTGATCGGTCTTCGCGTGGAGAATCCGGAAGTGTTCGAGATGCGCAACCGCATCGTCCTCGAGCTGATCGCGGAGGGGAAGATCACAGGCGTGCGCATCGATCACATCGACGGCCTGCACGACCCGATCAACTACCTGGCCAAACTGCAGCTGCGCCTCGGCGACCCGGTCACGGAATCGGAAGAGCAGTTTTACGTGGTGGTGGAGAAGATCCTCGAGCATGGCGAGCCGCTGCCGTCGAGCTTCCGTTGTGCGGGAACGACCGGCTACGACTTCCTGGACACGGCGAACGTGTTGTTCATCGACCCCCAGGGGCTGACGCGCCTGACGGAGGTGTACCACGCGTTCACCGGGCTCGACACGACGTATGAAGACATCGTGTACGAGCGGAAGAAGCAGGTCATCGAACAGCTCTTCTACGGAGAGGTGCGCGCCCTCGGTGCGCACCTGGGCCAGCTTGCCGCCGCCGACCGCAACGCGCGGGACTTCGCGCCGACGGAGCTGCTCGCGGCGCTGATCGAGATCACGGCGTGCATGCCGGTGTATCGCACCTACGTCCGCGACGGAGAGGTGAGCGACGCGGACCGCGCGGTCGTCGAGCACGCGTTTGGCGAGGCGCGGCGGCGCGCGAAGCATGTGCACGCGCGACTCTTCGGCTTCGTCGAGTCGGTGCTGCTCCTGCGGCCGCCGTCGTACATCGCAGACGAGCGCGGACGGTGGGCCGAGTTCGTCATGCGCTGGCAGCAGTTCACAGGCCCGGTCATGGCCAAGGGCGTCGAGGACACGGCGTTCTACAACTACAACCGGCTGCTCTCGCTGAACGAAGTGGGGGGCGAGCCCGGTCGTGGCAGCTTCGATCCCGTAGCCGAACTGCACGCGCGCAACGCGACCATCGCGCGAGACTGGCCGCACACGATGAATGCGACTTCGACTCACGACACCAAGCGTGCGGAAGATTTGCGCTCTCGCCTGCACGTGCTGTCGGAGATCCCCGATGCGTGGGAGCGCGAAGTGCGGCGCTGGTCGCGGACCAATGCGGCGCACAGGATCGGCGCTGTCCCGCACGCGAATGAAGAGCTGATGATCTATCAGACGCTTGCCGGCATGTGGCCGCTGGAAGAGAGCGAGATCGCAGCAGTGCCGGACCGGATGCGTGCTTACCTGAAGAAGGCGGCGCGCGAGGCGAAGACGCACTCGAGCTGGATCGACACGAACGGTGAGTACGAGAAGGCCCTTCAGGACTTCGCGGTGGCCATCCTCGGCAACGAGACGTTCCTCACGCTGTTCCGCCGCTTCCAGCGGCGCATCGCGTTCCACGGGTTCCTCAACTCACTGGCGCAGGTCGTGGTGAAAGTGTGCAGCCCGGGAGTTCCCGATTTTTATCAGGGCTCCGAGCTTTGGGATTTCAGCCTCGTCGATCCCGACAATCGCCGCCCGATCGATTATTCGAAGCGTGCGCGGTTGCTGGAGAAGCTCGGATCCCCGGCGGCGATGCTCCGTCAGTGGCAGGATGGCCGCGTGAAGTTGTTCGTGACAGCGCGCTCCCTCGCGGTGCGCGCGCGACATCCCTTTGCGGACGCTTCCTATGCGGCGATCGAGACAGGGTCGCGCAACGCCGTGGCGTTCCGGCGTGGCGAGGATGTACTGGTGGTCCTGCCGCGTCTGACGACGCAGCTCGTCAAGCCGCCTCACCTGCCCCTGGGCGACGTGTGGGGAGAGCATGCGCTCGAGGTTCCCGGCCGCTGGCGCAACGCGTTCACCGGCGAGGTGCTGGACGACCTCGCGCTCAGGAACGTGTTCGCGACGTTCCCCGTGGCGATCCTGGAACGCATGGAGTGAGCAGCAGCGCGAGGCCCTGGGGTCCACACTCACATTGAGGTCCGACACGCCGGAAGCGTGCACAGCCGGTGGTCTTGCGCGAAGCGATTGCGTCGACACGCCGGAGGCGCGATGGCGAATAGCCGGTGGTCTCGCGCGAAGGGATTGCGTCGACACGCCGGAGGCGTGATGGCGAATAGCCGGTGGTTTCGCGCGAAGCGATTGCGTCGACACGCCGGAGGCGTGATGGCGAATAGCCGGTGGTCTTGCGCGAAGCGAAGCGCGTCGACACGCCGGAGGCGTGATGGCGAATAGCCGGTGGTTTCGCGCGAAGCGCGATACCACCGGAAAGAGTCCACGGTCTTGAAGTGCG
>JANMSA010000898.1:0-1868 GCA_031388865.1 Acidobacteriota bacterium
GCGCGGCCTACGCGGGCTCATGGGGCGACCGGATGGCGATTCTGCGCGAGGCCAATCCGGCCAGCTACGCACCGGGCGTCACGACCGCGACCCCGGAATCTGCCAGAGCGCCGACGTGACCCACCGGTGCCGGCGGTCCGAGGTGGCCGGTCCCCAATCGAACGCGAGGTCGAAGGGGTTTGTCTGGGTGGCCCCCGTCTGCTTGTTCTCGGAGGTGTGATCGAGCGTCTTCGACAGCGTGTAGCTGCTCAGGATTGAAAAGCCTTTGCGCATCCGCTTGTCGAGGGTCAGCTGCAGCGAGTTGTACTGCGACTCGCCAGTCGATTCGACCGAGACGATGCTATTGAAATTCGGAAAGAGCGGGCGCCGCTGGTTCGTCGTTGCGGTCGTGACGCCGGCGGCATAGGTCGCCGGGTTCAGCTCCCGTAGCACTGCCATCCGATCGCCCCGTGAGCCGGCGTACGCCATCCTCACCAGATAGCTGGGCAGGATTTCGCGTTCGAGCGTCAGGTTCCAAGCCTGCAGCCGTCCGTTCTCGAGGCCGGAATCGTAGCTGAACACGTTGTGCGGCAGGAAGAAGGTGACGGTCCGCGGCACGTCGAACGGGTCGGCGGGGAACGGGTTCACGCGTCCCGCATACGGATTGGTCACGTTGTTCGTGGCGTCGCCGGGAAACGACACCACCGTGCCGAACGGCCCCTGGTTCGCCGGACTGTTCGTCGCGATCGTGTTCGGCCGATCGTAGAAGATGCCGTATCCGGCACGCACGCTCGTCCGTCCGTTGCCGAATGGGTCGAAGGCGATCCCGATCCTCGGGCCGATATCCGTCCAGGACGGGTCGTATCCGCCCTTGGGACAGGCGGGGTCTCCCGGGAACGTCGCGCCGACAGGCGCGTTCACATATACGGTCGATTGCTGGCCGGGCCGGTAACAGGCCAGCCGGTCGTTCTTGTCCGTGTAGGGGAAAAATGGATCCCACCGGACACCCAGATCCAGCGTCAGCCGCGAGCTCATTCGATACTTGTCCTGGACGAACACGGCGAACGAGTGCATGCGCGTGTTCTTGTACTCGCCGATGCCCTGTTCGAACGACGAGAACTTACCCAGCAGGAAGTCGGCCAGCGCGTCGCCCGTGAACGGCGCCGCCCCGGAAAAGCTGAAACGACCGTTCGCCCGGAAGTTATTGGCGATGTCCCCCTGGCCGTAGCTGTAGTCGACGCCCGTGGCGACTTCGTGACGGCCCGCAGTCCAGCGCATCGTGTCGACCAGCTGGATTTCGTTGCGCAGGAACGTGTTCGTGTCTCCAGAGTTGATGCCGAAATATCCGCTCACGTTGAAGACCCACTGCGGTGTGGCGTCGTTGAACGCGTTGATGCCCAACGACGGGTAGTCGGGCGGATAGATCTGGAAGTTGCGGTTGCTCGTGCGATTGAAGGTCACGACGAGATTGTTCAGCAGGCTCGGGCTGATGATGAAGGTGTCGTTGATCGACCCCACCGTGTTCTGCCACGTCCGCCCGAAGGCGCTGCTGAGAATGTTTCCCGTCGCGAGATTTGGCGGCGTCGACGCACGCGACACCCATCCGCGTCCGTACGCGCGATGCGTGTTCCCGAAGACGTGGTCCATACGGACCAGGTACTGATTGTCGTCGAGCGACTCGGGCTGCTGGAAGCGGAGCGCCATCGGATTGTCGCCGGCGCCCGGATTTGGCAGCGGCAGCCAGTCGCGCAGGATGTTCACGGCTGCCGGACTGAACAGGGACGCCGGGATCTGGTTGTTCGCAAACGTTGTCCCCGTGACCGGGTTGCGCAGCGGCCGTGAGATAGCCGAAAAGTCGCCGGCGCGCATCGCGGCCGTGGGCACCAGGC
>JANMSA010000905.1:0-2249 GCA_031388865.1 Acidobacteriota bacterium
GTTCCATCCGCACGGCGACTCCGCCTGTTATGAGGCGATGGTGCTGCTGGCGCAGCCGTTCTCGATGCGCTATCCGCTGATTGAGGGGCAGGGGAACTGGGGTGCTCCTGACGATCCGAAGAGCTTCGCGGCGATGCGGTATACCGAGGCGAAGCTGGCCAGGTTTGCGCAGTCGCTGTTGTCCGAGCTCGAGCAGGGAACGGTGGAGTGGGGTCAGAACTTCGACGGCACGATGAAGGAGCCGAAGCTGCTGCCTTCACGACTCCCGCACGTGCTGCTGAACGGCGCGTCGGGGATCGCCGTGGGCATGGCCACAGACATCCCCCCGCACAACGTCCGCGAAGTCGTCGACGCCTGCCTGGAACTGCTCGACAACCCCGAGGCGACGCTCGCGCAGATCACCAGGTACATCAAGGGTCCGGACTTCCCCACGGCAGGCGAGATCATCACGCCGCTGGCCGAGATCCGGGAGATGTACAAGACGGGCAACGGCGGCGTGCGCCAGCGCGCAAGGTGGGAGGTCGAAGACGGCTCGATCGTCATCACCGACCTGCCGTATCAAGTGTCGGGCAACAAGGTGCAACAGCAGATCGCAGGGCAGATGACCGCCAAGAAACTGCCGATGGTCGAGGATCTGCGGGACGAGTCGGACCAGGAGAGTCCCACGCGGCTGATCATCGTGCCGCGCTCGAACCGCGTCGACCTCGACGAGTTGATGACCCACCTCTTCGCGACGACGGATCTCGAGCGCAGTTACCGCGTGAACATGAACATGATCGGCCTCGACGGCCGGCCGCGCCTGTACAACCTGCGCGACCTACTCGCCGAATGGCTGCAGTTCCGGATCGAGACGGTCCGGCGCCGCCTGCAGCACCGCTACGACCAGGTCAACTCGCGTCTGCACCTGCTCGATGGTCTGATGGCGGCGTACCTCAATGTCGACGAAGTGATCCGCATCATCCGCCGCGAGGACGAGCCCAAGCCGGTGCTGATCGAACGGTTCAGCCTCTCCGAGCTGCAGGCGGACTACATCCTCGAGCTGCGCCTTCGCTATCTGAACAAGCTCGAGGAAATGCAGATTCGCGGTGAGCAGCAGAAGCTGCAAGAGGAGCGGGCGGAGCTCGAAAAGGTCCTCGGCTCGAAGCAGCGCCTGCGCAAGCAGGTTCGCGACGAACTGGAGAAAGACGCGGAGGAGTTCGGAGACCAGCGCCGCTCGCCGATCGTCGAGCGTGAGGCGGCGAAGGCGCTCGATCCGACGGCGCTGATTCCCTCCGAGCAGGTGACGGTGGTGCTCTCCGAGCGCGGGTGGGTCCGCTCCGGGAAGGGACATGACCTCGATCCGTCGGCACTGCAGTACAAGTCCGGTGACGACTACCTGCACGCCGCCAAAGGACGCAGCAATCAGCTGGCGGTCTTCCTCGATTCGACGGGTCGCTCCTATGCGTTGCCGGCGCATGAACTGCCGTCCGCGAAGGGACACGGCGAACCGCTCACGTCCTCGCTCTCGCCCCCGGGCGGCGCGACGTTTGTGGGCGTGATGATGGGCGAGCCTGACGATCTATGGCTGCTCACGACCGACGACGGCTACGGCTTCGTCGCGCGGCTCGAGGACATGATCACAGACCGCAAGGCAGGGAAGGCATTGGTCAATATTTCCGGGAGCGCCGCGCTTTTGCGCCCTCAGCGCCTCCACAACCATGAGACGGACCTGATCGCAGCGGCGTCGACGGAAGGAAAGCTGCTGGTCTTCGAGGCCGCCGAGTTGCCGCCTCTCGCAAGGGGTAAAGGAGTGCAGACGATCAAGCTCCATCGAACGCCCATCGCGCCGGAGAAGGTGGTCGGTACCGCGGTCGTCCCGGCCGGAGGAACGCTCATCGTGACAGCCGGCAAGCGCTTCACCAACCTCAAAGGAAGGGACCTCGAGCAGTACCTCGGGAAACGTGCACAGCGAGGCTTGAAGCTTCCCCGCGGCTTTCAGGTCGTGAGCGGCATCCGCGCGTGGACAGAGCGGGACCGGGAAGACGACGTGGTTCACTAAAGGGCCGGCCAAACCTGTCATCCCAGGGCGAGGGAACGGCAGAGGACAGCCGTGGAAGTGGTGATGACGCGCGGTGCGCAGCCGGCACGAGCCTGGTGAATGGCACGGGAGCGACCCCTCATCCGCCTTCGGCACCTTCTCCCCTCTGCGGAGGGGAGAAGGCTCTCGATGTTTGTTCTTGCAGGGGAGGGTGCGACGGGCAAGTCGCGAG
>JANMSA010000634.1:0-5561 GCA_031388865.1 Acidobacteriota bacterium
TGTGGTCGTGGCGACGCATTTCTACGGACACGATGTCGTCGACGAAGTGCGGCTGGATGTGGGGCAGGTGTTTCGCGTGCGTCTGGCGCGACCCTCGGGTCCGGCCGGCATGCGCGTATGCGTGGCTCTGAAGAACGTGCCTTTGTGCATCTTCCCCGAGAACGGGGCGCCGCTGGAGGCGACCGCGGAGTAGTGGGTCCATGGTCCTCGTGCGCCCGAAAGCTCATCTGAAAAGGAGGTGTGATCCTTCTCAACCAAACGCTCGACTGGTTGAAAGCCGAAGGTAACTGCGTCATCGAAGGGAGACTGAGGAGTTGTGGCCCCCGAAGGTGAGGTGGAGAGCCACCGGAGGCGAATCTGTCGGTCCGTACGGAAGAAACTCGTTTCGGCCTGATGCACTGGCGAGCCTGCGGGGAAAGGCGAAACCCAGTAGCCGATGGGCGCAGACGGGAAACGGCCCTACGGTGAGAAGTCCAGAACGCGAAGAAGAACGAGCGCAAAGAAAGCGGACTTGGAAGGGCATCGGATGGTTGGAGACAGAACGACAGAGAAGTTCAGAGGACGTGAATCGGGGAGATCCACTGCTCAGCGCTGAACAGAGAGCGGTGGAAGTCAGAGCCATCATAGGAGCTGAGAAGCGCCGTAATGCCCTCCAATCCTGCCTGTCCTGGTGCGAATGAAAGTCGGATTGCGGTGGCTTGCCACCGCCCCCGGCGCGAGCCCGAAAGCCACTGCGTCGTACGCGTCGGAACGGAGTGCGTAGCCGTCGTCGCGCTGGTCCGTGTGTGCGCAGCCTGGCTATGATTCGTGAGCGTCTTGCGCGCGGCTCTTGCGTGACCCGGAGACGAGGCTGTCACACCGCGGGGTCAACGGTGCGACATGACGATGTAGTCGGAGAGTGAATATGGAGGGAAGGTGACACGCGCCTGAAAATCGGGAGGAAGTGTGTCGCGGCTGCGATGCCACTCTTCCCAGTAGCGCGGCAACGGACTCAGCTTGCGGCTCAGCTCGCGCTCGAATGGATTCGCTCCCGCCAGCGACGCGGCGAGATCCGGTGGGGATTCCGCGCGTTGCAACGACAGTGTCCGGCCGTTCCAGAGCGAAGAACCGTCCGCGGGACGCGCACGAGCGCCGCGCGTCCAAGGCGCAATCTTATTGGGAGGCAGCGTCACATAGGCAACCGAAACGCGGGCGTCAGCCAGCGTCTCGGGCGGCACCGCGGGCTTCCGGTCTCCGGTGTTATCGAAGAAACCGACGAGATATCCTTCCTTCAGCACCCAGAACTCGGGACTGCGGTTGTCGATGAACGTTTGCGGCGACGCCATTCTGGGACCCCAGCGGTGAATCGTGAACCGGCCTTCGGCATCGGTCTGGACCTCGGCGACGCCGAAGAGACGATCGGCCCAGCGCTCGACGTATACGTCGACCTGACGCCAAACCGCAACGACGACCGCACCGGCCAGCGGCTGCCGCGTCTTCGCATCGACGACCGTGGCGTCAATGCGGTCCGACGTGTAGAACTCCGGTACGTACGCGGGCCTGGTCGAAGCGACACTCCCGCGTTCGCGACCGCATGCAACGGTCACTAACGCCAGGAGTGCTGTGCGAACGAGACCGCGCATCGATCACGGGTATGTTGCGAATGTGATCTCAGCGAAAGGACTGGACTGGACGGAAGACGTCTGTGTCTTCACGAATTGGTCGTTGAGATAGAACCTGGTCGTGATCGTGAAACGGAACGGAAAGGCGTCCGCCGCGATCTGATAGCGAAACGACTTCATGAGCGGCAACGGATTGATGGACACGGTGACCGGCTGATAAGTCGCCGGCGCGCTCTCGACGCAGACGTTGGGGAGAACGTAACCGCCGGGCGAACAGAACTGGTACCCGAAGGGAGACGCAAACCAGCTGACGTACCCGATCCCGTCCGTCACATGAATATTTCGCGGCGGAATCGTCTCGGGCCATGTGATCTCGGCCCGCAGTCTCGGCCCCGTGATCGGTGGCTGGATGACGCCGATGGCCTCATTCGGCGTCGACCCGAGCGTGCCCGTAATGACCACGCGCCGCTCGAACTTCGTCACCGCGTCGCCGGGATGGAGACCGAACGGTTGGATGTGGTGAACGATGACGCTTTGTCCGGCCGCAAGACCGGCGAATCCAGGCACGACGTCCGCCATCGCCGCTTCGATGATCGAGCCGGTGTCGTTGCTGCTGCCGCCGCCGAAATACGACGGATCGGTGCGAAACACTGCTCCGACTCTCGCGTCCGCACCGATCGCCTCATCGGAGCGGTTCGTGATGGTCATGTCGTACTCACCGCCCGCGGTCGAGGTCCAGTTGACGTCGATCCTTCCGCGAAAGAAGTGCTCGATCAGACCCGCCGAATAGCCGACGGCCCGGGGCACGAGCATCGACGCACGGGTGAGATAGGAACCATCACCCAGCGAGTAAACCGGACAGCCGTGTTTGCGGGTCTCCATGTCGAGCAGGGAGTAAAACGTATGGAAGGGATCGCTCTCCAGCGTGTCCGTGTATGCGTCGTACGGACGGGACGTATAGATCGCTTCAAAAACCTGCTTGACGACGAGGTTCCCGAGGTCGTCCATGACCGCCTCGTCCACGATCTCGACACGAAACGTGGTCAGCGGGTCGGCGATGAAAGGGTAGATGTACTCATGGCAACGCGGCAGCGTGAGGCCGCAGGGCGTTCCTCCCGACTGATCGCTGTAGTTCGTGTCCTGGGTCACGAAATTGCGGTTGGAGAAATTGGCCATCCCCTTCCGCTCCTGCGTCGGGAACGAGGGCGTCTGGAAAAAGCTCCCATAGTCGGCCAGGACGACCGTCGGATATCCGTCGTACGAGACCGCGGGAGGCATGGGTATTCCGGTGACCGGGTTTCTTGTCTCGAGGAGGTTCCCCTTTCCCCACTCCTCCCAGACGCTCGGCCCGGTTCCGTTCGACAGGAAGAACGTCGAGCCGGAAAGGTGCTGATCGTTGCGCGTGTGCTCCGGCTGGGCCATGTCCTGGACGAGATGAACGACGTGACCGAGCCGCAGAAAGAAATCACGCATGAACACGTCGCGAGTCCCGGGATTCGGCCCGAGGAGTGCGTGGCGGTAGCTGAGGGGCGCCCCGTAGAGGCCATTGACATTCAATGGATCTTCGGCCCAGCGGTCTGCCCGAATGCCATTCCAGGTGCAAAACCCGAACGGCAGGCGCGTCGTCAGCGGCACGTCATGCTCGGGATCGAGGAAATGGTTGAGCGGATTCAGGAAGTCGTCTTCGTCGTCTGCGCCAATCTGCATCAGGTCGTCGAGAGTAATTCCGTTGATTCTGTGGCCTTTGGGGACACCGAGTCGACCCGGGAAGTCGATCGCCAAACGATCAAAGGCATGCCGCGTCATCAGACGATGGACCGGTTCCTTGTACGCGCACAGTGGGTTTGCACTCAACGCGAGCGCAAACAGTGTCGCGGCAAGACGTATGCTCTTCATTGCTCAGTCCTCATGTGGTACTCGTAGCCTTCTTCGGGGCTGTACTGATCGCGCAAAGAACTCTTCGGCACGCGGCGCGAACCTTCGATCATGGCGGACCAAATGAGCGGAAAGCGGCGCGGGTGAAGGAGGTCAGGCACCCTGACTTCGGAGTACATGCTGTCGAGCGACTCTGCCTCACCCTTGACGTTGTCGACGGGATACAGCGGGATGGTCTTTCCGTCCCAGTAGCACGCCTGTTTCGGACTGAAGGTCCAATCGTCTCCACCTGCATACCCAAATCTCCGGAGCGCCTCGTTGGTCAGCCGCGAGGTCGCGTACCCAGGTTTGTAGAGATACAGCTCGGGATCGAAAAACGTGAAGTGGTGGAACAGGCCACGGATCTTCAGCGGCATTCCCGGGTGGACGAACGACCCGTCGGCTTTCGTGATGCCTTCCGAGGCATGCACGAGGTGCATCGCGCCAAGCTGTCCCTCCGTATACCACCGGCCGACGATCACCACGCCGGCGAGCGGTTTTCCGGTCCGTTCATCGATGACCCACCCGCGTATTGGCGGGGTGTACGCAACCGGAGAGCCGCCGATGATGATGTGCCAGACGGCCATCAGCACCAGTACGACCGCGACCGCGGTGATGCAGCCTCTTCCAAAACAACCGACAGGTTGTCGAGCGCTCTCCGGGCGTTCGAAGATCTGCGTGCTCATCCGGTCGTAACCTCGGCCCTCATAGGCGTCGGGAAATCGACATCATTCAGAACTGCACGATCTTCCAAAGCCCGTTTGCATTTCGCCCGAAGTAGACGTGGTACCCCATGGGCCTGCCGTTCTCGACCCGCGTGGCGAGATAGCGCGCCACGTCTCCCCGAATCCAGACGGCGTCGAGCGTTCTGATGCCTTCCTCGAATCCTGGAAGCGAGGAGCGGATCTGGGTGAGCGGACGGCGGTACTTTTCGCGGACGTTTTCGGCAGCAAACCATCCCAGAGCCGCATCGACGTCACCACTGGCCAGGCTCTGCCGGAATCCGCCCCATACTTCTTTCAATAGGGCATTCATCGTTTGAAACGACTGCGCGCTGATTGCCGTGGCGGCGCTTGCCGTGGAACCGTCCTTCATCGTCAACCGGGCGGTGACCACGCGGATCCCCGGCGTGGAGTAGCGAACCGCGAGATCGTCAGGGACCGAAGGGGCGGTGCGATCCCAGGTGCCGTTTCCGTCGGTATCGACTTCGAACCGGACCACATCTCCCGGCGAGTCCGTCCGGATCGCGAACGTCACATCGAGCGGAGCGATCCCCGAGGACGGCGAGGCTTCGAGTCGGATCCTCGCCGGCACAGGCACGAACTGCACGTGCAGCGTGCTCGCTCCGACGTCACTGCCATCGCCTTCGTTGCCGCCGCCCGTTCCGGGGAAGTGCAAGCGTGCCTTGAGCTTGACCCGGCCGGCAGGCGAGTCCACCTCGGCGAACCAGCGGAACGGATCGCTCTTCGTGCCGGCGTGGTCGAGGTCGAGGCGCGCTGTGACGTCGTTGACGGTGACGCCAAGATTCCTCGTGCGTGCGATGACAGTCCCGGAGACGTGAATCGATGGCGCCGTGATCACGGCGTTCAGCGCCGGCGAATCGATCTTCACCTGCCCCGAGCCCTCAGCAGCCGCGAGGGCGCGGATGGTCAGCAACACGGCCATCGCGGACACGAGTCGCCACATTCGAGAACCTTGCATTCAGGACCCCTTTGTTGTTTGAGTGATTGCCTTGTAGCACAAATGACGGAAACAGGTACATGCGTCCTCAAAGGTTCCAAGAGGTGGAGTCGTGGTCCGGTGGCGGCGTGTGCTCGCAGCCTGGGCGTCATGATCTCAATGTGTCGCGCGGTGAGTCTCCGGGCGACGGCGCGATCTGGGGCAGCGGCGACCCGGCCGTCGCCGATCCTGCTGTCGCTCCGCGATCCTGCGCGCCACCGGGACGACGGCCATGCTGGTCACGCACGATCAGGAAGAAGCACTCAGCATCGCGGACCAGGTTTCGGTGATGTACGCCGGCCGGATTCTGCAGACGGGAAGCCCGCG
>JANMSA010000723.1:0-2954 GCA_031388865.1 Acidobacteriota bacterium
GCGGTGGTCACCGGCCGCGTGCAGCAGCGGGGAGAGATGCTGACCGTGCAGGCCGAGCTCGTCGATGCACAATCCAACGCTCAACTGTGGGGCGCGCGATATGACCGCAAGGTGTCGGACGCGCTGGCCTTGCAGGAGGAAATCTCCCGACAGATCGCCATGCGCCTGCGCTCCACTGCAGGGGAAAGCGAGGCGGGGGCCGCCGTCGGGAAAACCCGCGATCCCGAGGCCTACCAGCTCTATCTCAAGGGCCGCTATCACTGGAACAAGCGAACCGGCGTATCGCTCGGCAAAGCACTCGAATATTTTCAGCAGGCCTCCCAGCGCGATCCTCAATTCGCGCTGGCGCTGGTCGGTGCCGCCGACTGCTATCTGGTGCTCGAGCAGTACAACGACCGACCGTCGGCCGAGACGACGGCGCAAGCCGACGAGCTGGTGCAAAAGGCTCTGGCGATCGAACCAGATTCTGCGGAGGCCTACACCACGCTTGGCTTCATTCACGCCAATCGCTGGGAGTGGGGCGCGTCGGAAAAGGCGTATCGCCGTTCCATCGAGCTGAACCCGGCCTACCCCACCGCGCGGCACTGGTACAACATCCTGCTCCGGCAGACCGGTCGGGTCGATGAGGCTCTGGTGCAGGTCCGTAAGGCGCAGGAGCTGGACCCGCTTTCGATGATCATCGGGACCAACGTCGTCGACGTTCTGGTGATCCTCGGCCGGGACGAGGAGGCCTTGCAGACAGCCGAGAAGTATCTGGAGATCGACCCTTCGTTCCCGGGAGTGCTCGCGCAGGTGGCAGAGCTCCACTCCCGCGCGGGGCGGCACGAGGCAGCCCTCGCCGCAGTCCGAAAAGCGGTGACGGTCTCGGGCGGGACAGCCGAACATTTGAGTAACCTGGCGGTCGCCCACGCCATGGCAGGCGATCGCGCGGCGGCAATGCAGGTCGTGCGACAACTCGAAGAACGAACTGCCGCGCGAAAAGCGGACTCTTACTACCTGGCCATTGCATACGCTGCGATTGGCGCGCGCGATCAGGCATTCGCTGCTCTGAACAAGTCTGTGGATCAACGCAGCGGTATGGTGGTCGGGATCAAGGTGGAGAGTCGCCTCGAGGGTTTGAAGGAAGACCCGAGGTTCTCCGCGATTCTGCGCCGGCTAGGTCTTCCGGATTGACGGCCACTGTCACCCGAACGGTCCCTCAGCCGGCGCGGCGCAGCCGGTCTCGGGGATAGAACATTCAAGGGAACGACGATGTGTTCGATGCGGCCTGCGATTTCTGGACGCTCGAAAGTCTGCGCCTCCAAACGGTAGTTCCTTCCGCCGAAGGAACGTAAGTGATGGTCAGGCGATACTTGGCCTTTGACTCATGCTGCACGACAACCTTCCTTGGTGGGTTCTGCAAAGACACTTTCGTGCGTCAAGCTTTGCGCATTCGCAATGTGTCCCCGTGAAGGCCAGCGCATCAGACGCCGGGCCGATGCCGGCTCCAGCGTCGAGTTGGGTGGCGCCCTGATTGGGGCGCGCCGACATGTTTCCACACGACCATCCTCGCATGAGGGATCGCAGCGACAAATTGACGTCGTGAGGTGACGCTGCTAAGGTCAGACACAACCAAACAAGTAGTGCGAACTCCAGGACGATTCCCAATGCTGAGATTGATTTGTTCGACGGCAGTCGTCGTTGCGATCTCCTTCGCGCCTGACGTGTCCGCTGACGCGACGGGCACGTGGCACGGCACCTTGACCGGACGCGCTCAAATCTGCGGCGCGGCGGTGCCCGTTGGAGGTGAGTTCACTCTATCGCTGGCAGGCAGTGGAGGTGGCCTCACCGGCACCATGTACGTTCCTGTTTGGATCAACGTCTGCGCAGTACGCGCCGCTGTCGAGATCATTGTCGTTGGAGTAGCAGGAAGCTCTACAGGAGATTCTCTCTCTCTTACAGGGACGGGGAGCACACGCGATGGTCCAGTCGCGATCAACATGAATGGCTCGACGACGAACGATCTGCTGCTGATCTCATGGTCGGGCGCGGGGATGTCAGGCCAGGGCCTCGCCTCGCGAGCCGGCTCCCCACCGGCCGACTTCGCAGGGACGTGGCGGGGAACGGCGACCGCCGCGCAGCCGAATTGCAAAGAGGGTTCTCCGCCGGGACCACAGGTCGACTCTCCAAAACTCTTCGCGCCCTCAATCGAGATTCAGTTGACTCAGACCGGGACCGGTATTTCGGGAAGTGCCAGTGTCGCCAATCTGATGAACGACTGTGGCAAACAGCCGTCCACGAATGAGACCCACGCCTTCAGTGCGAACGTCGATGGTCACACGGTCTCTACCGCCGTACCCTCGGCCACGATGAGCGCAACGGTGAGCGGCGGGAGAATGATTTTGTTTTTCGCCGGTTCCGCGTCAACCGGAGAAGCTACCCTGGTCCGAGTCGCGGAGGTGATGACGTTTTCGTCCAGCTCGCGAGTGGTTCAGCCCGGGCAGTCAGTAGGACTCTCATGGGTCACAAACCGGACGAGCAGTGTCTCCATTGACAACGGCGTCGGCATTCAACCGCCCTCTGGCTCCGTGCTCGTGACCCCAATCGCAACGACGACTTACACCCTCACAGCAATCGGAGAAGAAGGCTCTGAGAGCAACTCGAGCGCGGTGTGGACCGTGCATGTCGTCGGCGACAATCCGAGGCGGCGCAGCGTCCGTCACTGAGTTGGCCGCTCGCGAGCAACTAAGCCTGAGAATCGTGTAGGGCTTGGTCCGCATGGACTTCTGATTGACGCTCCGCAACTCTGCACCTTTCGGCGCGGCGGACGTATTGTTCGTTTGCGTCAACTCGACCAAAAGTGTTGCCTATGTCTCGGTCTGATTTGTGACCCATGAGAGTCCTACTGACTGCCCGGGCTGAACCACTCGCGAGCTGGACGAAAACGTCATCACCTCCGCGACTCGGACCAGGGT
>JANMSA010000762.1:0-1615 GCA_031388865.1 Acidobacteriota bacterium
CCCGACCGTGGGGTGAGGCGCGTTGGTCTGGATCTTCCCGTCCCGGAGACTCTCCGTCCCACGGGGCTCGGTCTCATCGGGCAGCGAGAAGAACGCCTTGTCCTTCGCGAATCCCGCACTCGCCACAAGCATCAAAACGACCGAGGCAAACAAATTGAAGAAAGGCACACGTCGATTGCGATTCATTTACTGATCTCCTGAATGTCCGGACGCTTTTCTCGATGGGCCGCCGCATCGGCATCCGGGTAAATGGGTGACGGCCTCCACCGAGGCGGTGCACTTGTCGAACGCCGGTCCGTACGATCACCGGCGTTTGCGCAAATTGATGTTGATGGCCTGCAATCTAGGTCTCTGTCCATCCTTACGGCGTGATGGGAATCACGCCGGAGCTGTCGCAGGTGCATTCCGCCGCATCCAACGGCCCAGTGGACAGCAGAACCAACGCGATCGCGAACACCAAGCGTTTCATCGGATCTCCCTGTGTGAGAGTGGCGATAGTACTGCACAAGGGTGGTGAGGGGCGGCTTGGAGTGCGGCGACGCAGTCGCCGCTTTGCAATCGCGCCAAGGGCAGCGCACGCTCACCTCACGCACGAACGCGTCACGCGCGTCAACTCCGCTCCATCGTCCCTCGTGGCACCGCCAAGACCCTCCCGTCACATCCGACCTGACAGCGCGGCGGGCGACATTCGCGGGCATCGCCAGGGCAACGTAATCCGGCGGTGCCGCTTCGGGGAGCCAACCGCGCATAGCCCTGCAGCGGTGACATCCGATGAGATGTGCATCCCTAGCAGCCAAGATTCGGAAGAGAAGCCACACCTTCGTTCTTCACTGTCTCAAGTCCACGCGTCGACCGACCTCCCGAGCGCCTTCCCCTTTCTCCTCACCGAGTCCATTCAGCAGTGTGGTTGCGACCGGCGCTACAATCTTCGAACAATGAAGCTGACCCAGGAGAGACGCGAGAGGATTGCCGCAATCAGTCGTCAGCATGGTGCGCGTTCCGTCCGACTCTTCGGGTCCTATGCACGTGGAGAGGCGGCGGAGGGAAGTGATCTCGATCTCCTGGTCGAGATGCAGCAAGGACGATCCCTCCTCGACTTGATCGACCTTCAACACGCTTTGGAAAGCGAGCTCGGAATCGACGTGGACGTGCTCACACCGAAATCGCTCAGCCCCTACCTCCGGGAATCCGTGGAGAAGGACGCGGTCTTCCTGTGAACGGTGATCGTGTCCGTCTGTTGCATATCCGCGACGCCATCGCGAGGATCCGCGGATACGTGACCACTCGCGAGTCATTTCTCGGCGACACCAGAACGCAGGATGCGGTCGTTCGGAATCTGGAGATCGTCGGCGAAGCGGTCAAGGCCCTCGGCAGCGAGACACGAGATCGCTCTCCCGAGGTGCGGTGGACCAGCATTGCAGGCATGCGGGATCGCCTCATTCACGGCTACTTCAGCGTCGCCCCTCGATCTTGTCTGGGATGTCGTCGAGCACGAGCTCGCGAACCTCGAGCGAGCCATCGTTCTGCTTCTGAGTCACGAACGAGCAGCCAACAACTCCTGACGCCCCGCGGCCGCCGTCACGCAAGAGGACCGAGGCCGGCGAGATCGGGTGCG
>JANMSA010000816.1:0-8139 GCA_031388865.1 Acidobacteriota bacterium
CGCCGGGCGAAGCCCGGCGCACTCCCGGTCGACAGTGCCAACGTGTCGTCATGACGAACTCCCCACGGATCCAGCGCCCCTGCCGGGGCGCACTTGCGGACCGTGGGCGCGTTCCGGTGGTATCGCGCCTTGCGCTCAACCACCGGCTATTTGCCAACACGCCTTCGGCGTGCGTCAAACCTCAATCGATTTGTCGCAACCACCGGCTCTATGCATCACGTCTCCGGCGTGTGCATCCTGCACGCTTCGCGCGGTACCGCGGGGCGTAGCACGCCGGAGGCGTGCTGGCGAATAGCCGGTGGTTGAGCGCAAGGCGCGATACCACCGGTTGAGGCGTCCCTATGGTCAGCGCCCCGGCAGGGCCGCGGGACGCCTCCGGCGTGTGCACCCGGACGAAGGCTCGGGTTTACGGAAGTGGACGAGCTGGCGCTGTTCACGGTCCGGCTGCGCCGGAGCTTCTCTGCGTGGTCATCACCGGTCATCTCACGAGTTTCTTCCCGACCACACAGCCGCGCTCGAGCACGACCATCTCTTCGCAGATCGCGCGCACTTCTTCCATCTGGTGCGTCACGTAGATCGTCGGGATGGGAAACTCGGTACGCACTCTCAGCAGATACTGCAGCACCCGGTCGCGCAGTGCGAAATCGACACCCGCCAGCGGCTCGTCGAGCAACAGCACATCGGGCCTGGTCAGCAGAGCTCGTGCAAGCGCCACGCGCTTTCGTTCACCGCCGGAGAGCTGCTTCACACTCCGGGCGAGGATTGGTGAGATCTCCAGGACGTCGACGACCGGCGCTGCGTCTTCGCGCGCGCCGTAGTCGATGTTCTGACGCACGGTCAGGTGAGGGAAGAGCGCATCGTCCTGCGGCACATAGCCCACGCGCCGCGCGCGCGGCGGGAGGTCTGTGACGTCGCGACCGTTCAGCGCGATCGATCCCGATTGTGGAACTCGGAGCCCGGCGATCAGTTCCAGTACCGAGGTCTTGCCGGAGCCTGAGGGGCCATAAAGGGCGGTCGCCGGGGCAGTGAAGTCGATCGATACCTCGAGCGTGTAGTGCGCAAGCGGCAGCACGACCTTACGCAAGGCCACGCTCACGCCCGCCTCCGCAGCACTGTCTCGCTGAACCACACCGCTGCGAACGCGATCAGAACGGAGATTCCGAGCAGGCGATAGGCGTCGGCGTCGCGGCCGAGCTGCACGAAGTTGTAGATCGCCAGGGACAGCGTGGTCGTCCGGCCGGGGATGTTTCCCGCCACGAGGATCGTCGCGCCGAACTCTCCGATGGCCCGCGCGAAGGCGAGCAGCATGCCGCCGATGATGCCACGCGCCGCGAGCGGGAGAGTGATGGTGACGAACACGCGCCCGTCGCTCGCGCCGAGGGTTCGTGCGATCTGTTCGAGCCGCGGATTCACTTCTTCGAAAGCCACGCGCGCCGCGCGCACGAGCAGGGGGAAAGACATGACCATCATCGCGGCGACCACGGCCCGCCACGTGAAGACCACGTCGATGCCGAGGTTGCGGTGGAGCCATCCGCCAGCTGGGCCGTGACGCCCCAGGAGCTCGAGCAGGATCAGTCCTGTCGCAACGGGGGGCATCACCAGCGGAAGCGCGACCAGCGTCTCGACGAGCGACTTCCCGCGCCATCGACGGCGCGCGAGCAGCCAGGCCATCGCCAGCCCAGGCGGAAGGATCAGCAGGGTAGCCAGCGACGCCGTGCGCAGAGTGAGGCCGAGGATCTGCCACTCAGCGGAGGACATCGAATCCGTGCCTGACGAAAACCGCCCGCGCGCTTGCCGACCGGAGATGCGCAAAGAATCGCCGTGCCGCCCCTGGCTCCTCTGCATCACGAAGGACCGCAAATGGATACGAGATCGGCGGCCCGCTGGCGCGCGGCACCGCATACGCGACGCGCACGTGCTTTGAGATGCGCGCGTCCGTGCGATAGACGATCGCGGCTTCGACATTCCCCGACGCAGCGGCCGCCAGTGCGCCACGCACGTTCTCCGTCGGCACGATCCTGCTCCTGACCTTCTCCCAGATTCCAAGGCTCTGCAGGTACGTCCGGGCGTAGATGCCAGCGGGAACGCTGGATGGTTCGGCGAGCGCTATGGAGCGCATGTTGACGAGAGCGCGAGGGTCCCTGATAGCCCGGCCACCTTTGCGAGGGACCACAATCACGAGCGTGTTCGACAGGACGCTCGTGCGCTCGACGACGAAGGCACCGAGCGCGTTGACGCTGCGCTCGTCGGCTGAGAGAAACAGGTCTGCCGGTGCCCCGCGCTCGATCTGCCTCGCCAGCATGCTCGACGCCCCGAAGTTGAACACGATCCGGTCGCCGCTCTTCCGTTCATAGATGGCGGCGATCTCCGACAGCGACTCCGTCAGGCTCGCGGCCGCGAAGACCCGCACCTCGGCGGCCCGGACGGTGAGCGTGAGCAGGAGGAACAGGACCAGGCGCATGCGATATCCAGGGCGAAGTATATCGCCGGGTTCGGCTCTTAGTCCGCAGCTCGCAGCTCGCAGCTCGCAGCTCTCAGCTCGCAGCTCTCAGCTCGCAGCTCTCAGGAGGCCGGGGGTTAGTGCAGCTGAGAGCTGAGAGCGGGGAGCTATGAGCTGAGAGCTGCGAGCTGAGAGCTGCGAGCTGAGAGCTGCGAGCTAAGAAGGCCTCACATCTCGTCGAGCAGTTTCAACCATAGCGGTGCGATGGCTTTCTCCGCCCTCGCTTCCATGCGGCGGTAGAGCTCCAGGACGCGTACGCCGCGATCGGTGAGGTGCGCGCCGCCCTGGGTCGCGCCTCCTCGTTCTTTTTCCACGAGCGGGGAGCGGAATGCGGCGTTCATGGTTCGCACCATCGTCCAGGCCCGCATGTAGGACATTCCCAGCTCCTCCGCTGCGCCGCGGATCGAGCCGGTGCGTGCGATGCTGTCGAGCAGATCAGCTTTTCCGGGGCCGATGACGATCGTGCCGTCATCCACGGTGATGCGGATGCGGGAGCGGATGGTGTGGCGCACGGGTCGATGATACCGGGCGAGGTATCATGCCGCTCAGACTCCTCTCCACAGGTCATGACATGAGAATCGCTGCCGCTGCCCTGGTGCTCGTGCTCACTGCGTGTGCGTCCGTCGCGCCTCGCGTTGCGGTCTCCGGCGTCTCCGAGCGGCTTTACTGCGGCCGCTCCATTCCCGGAGGCGGCGAAGTCAGCGATGCCGAGGTGGAGAGGTTTCTGGACGAAGTGGTGGAGGCGCGGTTTCCGGAGGGGTACACGGTCTGGAACGCCACAGGGATGTGGAAAGGCGGCGAGGAGAGGACGCTGGTCGTCGAGGTCGTGCATCCATACGGCACGCGTTTCGATCGGCAGGTGAGGGAGATCGCTGATGAGTACCGTCGCCGCTTCCGTCAGCAGTCGGTGATGCGCGTGACCACCCCCGCAGTGATGGAGTTCATCGACAAATGACGTCGTATCAACCCGCCTCCCGCCGCCCGATTGCCAACCTCTTTCGACGGTCCGCGCATGCGGCGGTGGGCGTGGCCGTGCGTGCAGGAATCCATCCGGACGTGTTCTCGTACGCCTCGATCGTTGCCGCGGCGATCTCGGGTGCGTTGTTCTGGAAGTCGGCCACGCATCCGCGCTATCTGGCGGTCGCCGTCGTGTTTGCGATGCTGAGACTGTGGCTGAACATGTTCGACGGCATGGTGGCACTGGCGGCCGGGAAGGCCAGCAAGAAGGGGGAGATCGTCAACGACCTCCCCGACCGCGTCTCGGATGTGCTGATCTTTGCCGGCGTCGCTCATAGCAGCTGGTGCAATCCCTTCTCGGCGTACTGGGTCGCCATCGCGGCGCTGATCGTCGCTTATGTGGGGTTGCTCGGTCAGGCAGTGGGCGTGCAGCGCGAGTTCAGCGGGGTGATGGCCAAGCCGTGGAGAATCGTCGCGCTGAGCGTCGGTGCGCTGATCACGATGTTTCTCGTGCTGGGTGACCGCGCATACTGGTTCCGCGGCGGCTGGACGGTGCTCGACTGGGCGCTCTTCGCGATTCTCGCGGGATGCGTGCAGACAGTGTTCCTCCGGCTCTCGCGTATCTTCCGGGCGCTGCCGAAGTGATGTTCGCGAACGAGACGGTCCGCATCTATCTCGCGATCGCCGCCGGCCTGCTGCTGTTCGCGGGTGCCGCCATCGTGCTTCTCAAGTTCGTGCTGAAGAAGAACGCGGACCACGCCTGGAAGTCGCTGCGCGGCTGGCTGATCATGATTCCGCTGATCGTCGGCGCCGTTCTTCTGGGCCGTGTCGCCACGATCGTCTTCCTGGGCATCGTCGCGCTGGTGGGGTTCACCGAGTTCGCCCGGGCCACCGGTCTCTATCGCGACTGGCTGATCACAGGGCTGGTGTACATCGGCATCGCGAGCGTGGCCCTGGTCACGCTCATCGCGCCGCCGGATGAGCCGGGGACACTGGGCTGGTACGGCATGTTCATGGCCCTGCCGGTGTACGTCGTCGCCGGCATTCTGCTCATGCCCATTCTCCGCGATCGTACGAAGGGGCAACTGCAGCTGGTCGCGCTGGGGATGACCGGTTTCATCTACGTCGGCTGGATGTTCGGCCATCTCGCGTTTCTGGCGGACGGAAAGAATGGCGCGGGGTGGATTCTCTTCCTGCTCTTCTCCGTTCCGCTCTGCGACGTGGCCGCGTTCACCTTCGGGAAGATCTTCGGACGCCACAGGATGCGACCGAACATCTCACCGAACAAAACGTGGGAAGGCTCGCTCGGCGCGCTGGCGGTCGGAATGGCGCTGCCCTGGGTGTTCCGTTTCTCCCTCCCGGGCTTCGGTACGCGCGAGCTCCTGCTGTCCGGTCTCATCGTCGGGATAGGTTCGCAGCTGGGCGATCTCTCGATCAGCGTCATCAAGCGGGACATCGGCATCAAGGACATGGGAACGCTGATCGAAGGTCATGGCGGCGTGCTCGATCGCATCGACAGCCTGATCTACGTCGCGCCCCTGTTCTTCCACATGACCCGTTTCTTCATCGGGATCCAGTGAGCGCGGACGATCTGATGGACGATTGGGACTATCAGCCGACCGCCGACTTCGACAAGTCTCCGCTGGACAAGCTGCGTGCGTTTCCACGTCAGCCGGACATGCTCGTGTACGCGCTGCGGCTCGCACTGCACGCCGTCATCCGCGTCTGGCTGCGTGCCTATCACCGCTACGCAGTAACGGGTCGCGAGCATCTGCCGGGCGAGCAGCCCTTCGTGCTGGTCGCGAATCACTCCAGCCATCTCGACGCGATCGCGCTGCTCTCCGCGCTGCCGCTGCGCTCGATCCAGAAGACCTATCCCGCTGCGGCGAAGGACTACTTCTTCACGACGTTGCCGAAAGTCGCATTCTCCGCGATCGTCGTCAACGCCATGCCGTTCGATCGCAAGGGGAATCCACGCGAGAGCCTCGACCTCTGCCGCGCACTGCTCGCGACGCCACGGCATGCGCTGATCCTCTTCCCCGAGGGGACGCGCAGCACGAGCGGAGAGATCGCGCCGTTCAAGCCCGGCATCGGATTTCTGATCGCGGGAACGAACATCCCCGTTGTTCCCTGCTACCTCGATGGCGCCTACCGCGCATGGCCGAAGGGCGCATGGATCCCGCGGCCGCGGAAGCTGACGGTGCGGATGGGAGAGCCGCTCGTGTTTGGTGATGTTGCCGCGGATAAGGAAGGCGCCCGGCGGGTGGCGGTGACGCTGGAGACCGCGGTCAGAAGCCTTCGAGCCTTCGAATCTTCGAGTCTTCGAGTGGATTGAAGCACACGACGCGGGAACCCCCTCTTGAAAACTTGAAGACTCGAAGGTTGGCGGTTGGCGGCGCGTGGAGGCAGCATTCGTGCCTGAGGATCGCCGCGGGGACGCTGGGAGTCATCGACAGTCACTAGTGGGATGTTGTCGTGGGCGTTTGTCAGAGAGTCCGCGCTCTTGCGACACGCTGCATGGACAACTGACAACCGACAACTGACAACCAGGCTGACGATCTGGAACCGCCAACCGCCAACCGCCAGAAACCCTCCCCGCCCCGCGGCATCTCACCATCGGTGGATAATGTCCCGCATGCGGCCTTTGATCGTCACCGGCGCAACCGGCGGACTGGGTACGGAAGTGATGCGTCATCTCTCCGGCGCGTACAACTGCGTAGCGCTGACGCGGAGCATGGCGGACCTTTCCGATCCGGCCTCCGTGAGGGAGGCCATCCGCTCCATCGCCGACAAGCATGGTCCACCGTACGGACTGGTGCATCTCGCCGGTGGGTTCGCGGCGGGCTCGCTCCTCGACACCTCGGACGAAACGTGGGCGGAGATGCTCTCTTCGAATCTCACCGCGGCCTTCGCGGTCATCCGCGAGACGCTCGCTGTGATGGATCACTCCATTCCCGGGCGGATCGTCGCGATCAGCTCCGACGCGGCCCGCACCAAAGCGGCGGGCAGCGTTGCGTACACCATCTCCAAGAGCGCGCTGAACACGCTCATCGAGGTCGTGGCGAGGGAACTGGAAGCGACGCCCATCACCATCAATGCGCTGCTGCCCACGGCGCTGGATACGCCGGCGATGCGCGGCTCGATGCCGCGCGCGCGGCTCGTGCCACTGGCACGCGTCGCAGAGACGATCGCTTTTCTGCTCTCCCAATCCGCCACCCACATCAGTGGTGCCCTCATCCCGCTTGCCGCTCGATGAACACGGCGCAACAGGAGGAAGAGCTCGTCGAAGGTTTGCGCGCCGGCGACGGCAGCGCTTTCGAGGCGCTCGTCCGCATGTACATGCCCATGCTTCTGCGCGTCGCACGACGGATCATGCGATCCGAGGAGGATGCGCGCGACGCGGTGCAGGACGCGTTCGTGTCCGCGTTCCGCTCGATGAGCGGTTTCAGCGCAAATGCGCGACTCTCGACCTGGCTGCACCGCATCGTCATCAATGCCTGCCTGATGCGCTTGCGCACGCAGCGACGCCATCCCGAGGAAGCCATCGAGGACTACCTGCCGCGTTTCGCGGAGGACGGCCACCAACTCGTGCCGAACGCGCACTGGTCCGAGAACGCGGAGACGATCCTCGAGAGGAGTGAGATCAGGAGCGTGGTTCGCGCTGCCATTGACCGCCTTCCGGATTCGTACCGCGACGTGCTGGTGCTGCGCGACCTCGAAGAGCTTTCCACCGAGGAGGCCGCGCGGGCGTTGGGCGTCACGCCTAACGCCGTAAAAGTCCGCCTCCATCGCGCGCGGCAGGCGCTGCGGACACTGCTCGACCCTTACATGAGGCCTGTCACGCCATGAACTGCGCCGACCTGATCACGAGCTTCCTGGCGGACTACATCGAAGGCAACCTGCCGGCAGAAACGCTCGCCGACTTCGAACACCATCTCGACGTCTGTGCCTCGTGTGTCGCGTATCTCCGCAGCTACCGCGCGACGATCGCACTGGCCGCCGGAAGCGCGGATGGGAACGCCGAGGTCCCCGAAGAACTGGTGAGCGCGATTCTCGCGGCAGTTGCCCACAAGTAGGCCGCGCACGCTGGATCACAACCATCTCCTGCGAGCTGCATCGGGAGAGCGTGCTGTCATCCTGAGCGGAGCCGAAGGGCCGCTCAGGATGACAGGTTCATCGACCACACCAACGGCAGCCCTCTGCCGTTCCCCGGCGCAGGATGGCAGCAGGCGTGTATCCTTTCTTTACACGTGCAACTCTCTCCCGGTGACCGTGTTGGCCAGTACGAGATCCTCCGTGCGCTCGGTGTCGGCGGGATGGGCGAGGTTTATTGCGCTCGGGACGAGAAACTGGGGCGGGAGATCGCGCTGAAGATTCTGCCTGCGGAGCTCGCGTCCAATCCCGAAGCGCTGCGCCGTTTCGAACAGGAGGCGCGCGCCGCCTCGGCGCTCAACCACCCGAACATCGTCACCATTTACGAGATCGGGCAGTCCGAGAAGTTCGGCTGGATCGCAATGGAGCTCGTTCAGGGCCACGATCTGCGCACGCTGAGCACTCGCGAGAGGCTGCCGTTGAAGGTGGCGCTGCGGATCGCAACCAAAGTCGCCGACGGTCTGGCGGCCGCGCACGACCGGAACATCGTCCATCGCGACCTGAAGCCGGACAACGTCATGGTCACGCCC
>JANMSA010000818.1:0-6089 GCA_031388865.1 Acidobacteriota bacterium
CGAGCGGTAGACCCTCACGCCGGGCATTGTAACCAGTAGAGATGGCCACAGGTCCGCACGCCCCGTGCGAAGCGGCTGCCGCCGGCACGTTCCTGAATGCGCAGGGCGATTGTCAGCCGCCGTAGGCGGCGAAAGGCGATAGCACCCGGCTTCAGCCGGGCTGAAGCTGGGGCTGAAGCTGAAGGCTGAAGCTGGGGGCTGAAGCTGGGGGCTAGGAGTCTCTCGCGGCAGAAAACCGCCGCTGGAGGCGGCGCGCTAGAGCCTCTCGCCGCCTACGGCGGCTACGAGGATCAGGCAAGGGAGGCGGCGCACAGACGCCTCGCGTCCGGCTCCTGCCTACTGCCTGCCCTCCGGGGGACCATCTCCAACCTCCGGGAGCTGTTCCTCGGGGACATCCGTCAGCGTCAGCGAGTCCATGAACGAGGGCTCGGAGACCGGAATCATGGTGAGCTGCGCCGCCGATTCCACGCGGGTGCGGCGGTCGCGCTCCTCGGCGTTCTTGAAGTCGTTGTTGAACATCAGCAAGGTCTGCGCAATCTTCTCGTAGAGCTCGGCGGTGGCGCGCACGTCATCCAGGCAGTAGTCGGCGATCTCGCGATGCTTTCCGGCGCGGTACCACGTCTCGACGGAGCGGCCGTCGATGCCTTCGCCTTTCGACGTCTCGACGCCGAACGCCTTGCATGCGAGATCGAGGTTGAACTTGAACTGACGCGCATTGACGGTCCCGAAGAAGTTGAGCGCCTCGCGCAGGTCGCAGTTGGGATGGAAGCCGTACCTGTAGCCGACCAGGTCGCGCTTCGGCACGATGCCGTTGATCGCGGAGCGAATCATGAGAAACGGCCCGTCGAACTGGCGTCCGTTGAAGGAGATGAAGCGGGAGTCGCTGTCGAAGAACTCCCAGAACTTCTCGAGGATCTGCTTCTCGGTGCCGGAGATGTAGGTGCGCAGTCCGGCTCTCTCGACGAGCAGGTCTGTCTGGCCGGGACGTTCATAGAGCGCGCAGGAGCGCCCGTCGCCGACGTTGATCACACCGATGGCGATGATCTTTCCGCGGAACGGCGAGAGGCCCCCGGCCCGGCGCGCTTCTTCGGCGTCGCCCTCCGAGAGACCTTTGATCATGTACTCGCGGACGTAGTGATCGAGCTCCTCCCATGGGGTGCCGACAGTCTCGATGTCAATGACGAGCTTTTTCATTTCCCCACCGGAGGTGGAATCCTGAGCGAAGCGAAGGATCTACGGAGCCCCCTCAAAAAGGGTGCGTTGACGCGTCGCGCCTGTTGCTCGATCATGCAGGGGGCTCAGTAGATCCTTCGCTTCGCTCAGGATTGGGTAGCAGGAGTCTTGAGCTTCTCCACCAGCTCCTTCACGGAATCGGCGGACTTGCGCAGCGCGGCTGCTTCCTCGTCGGTGAGCTTGATCTCGATGATCTGTTCGAGGCCGTTGCGGCCAAGCTTCACCGGCACGCCGACGAAGAGATCGTGATACCCGTACTCGCCCTGCAGAAGCGCGGCGCAGGGGAGGATCTTGCGCTTGTCTTTGAGGATGGCCTCGACCATCTCCACCGCGGCTGCGCCCGGTGCGTACCAGGCGGACGTCTTGAGAAGATTGACGATCTCCGCGCCACCGTTCCTCGTGCGATCGACGATCGCCGCGATGCGCTCGGCGGAGATCAGCTCCGTGATCGGGATGCCGGCGACGGTCGAGTAGCGGGGAAGCGGCACCATCGTGTCGCCGTGGCCGCCGAGGACGAAGGCGTGCGTGTTCTCGACGGAGACGTTCAGCTCCATGGCGATGAAGGCGCGCATGCGAGCGGAATCCAGCACCCCCGCCATTCCCAGCACGCGCTCGCGCGGGAACTTCGAGACCCGGCGGGCGACCTCGCACATCGCGTCGAGCGGGTTGGAGACGACGATGAGGATCGAGTTCGGCGAGCGCTTCGCGATCTCCGCGGTCACAGCGCCGACGATCTCCTCATTCTTCCAGAGCAGATCGTCGCGGCTCATGCCCGGCTTGCGTGGCAGCCCCGCAGTGATGACCACGACATCCGAGTCTTCGGTGCCGTCGTAGCTGTTGGTCCCCGTCAGGATCGAGTCATACTTCTCGACGGGAGCGGTCTCCATCAGATCCAGCGACTTCCCCTGGGGGACGCCTTCCACGATGTCGACCAGCACTACATCGGCAAGTTCTTTGGAAGCGATCCCCTGAGCGACGGTGGCGCCGACATTGCCTGCACCCACCACGGTGACTTTGGTTTTCATGAACGATTCTCCTGTGAGGCTGTGGGCATCTCGCAGTTGGCAGTCGGCAGCAAGCCTCCGCCTCACCAGGTTGAAAGGGTGGCGGCGGCTTCCTGCGCGCTGCCAGCTGCGAAATGCCAGCTGAGGCCGAGGATTCTATATCGCAATGCTTTCGGACTTCACAGCCACGGCCAACGCCATCGCGGGCACGACCAGGAAGAGCGAGAAGGAGAGAATCCTCGCCGCGTATCTGGTCGGACTCGATGACGAGGAGCTCGAGCGCGCGGTTGTGTTCTTCTCCGGTTCCCCTTTTCCTCGCCGGGATCAGCGCGTGGCCGGTGTGGGCGGTGCGGCCATCGGCGACGCTGTCGTCGAGGTGAGCGGGCGGTCCGCTGAGGAAGTGTGGGCGCCCTGGCCCAGGTATGCCGATCCGGGGGACACCATCGCGGAGTCGTTCCCCGAGGACCCGTCCCGCGACCTCACCCTTCTCGAGCTGAGCGAGTCCTTCAATCGCCTCGCCGCGACTCAGGGGACGAGCGCGAAGAAGGGGGTGCTTGCGGAGCTGTTTCGCAGGGTCGACGCGCAAGGGGCAAGGTACATCGTCAAGATCCTCACTCGCGAGCTGCGCATCGGACTCGTGGAAGGGCTGGTGGAGGCGTCGATTGCCAGGGCTTTCGGACGGAAGCTCGCCGCCGTGCGTCAGGCAAACATGTTCACCGGGGACATCGGCGCGACCGCTTTGCTGGCGAAGCGCGATGCGCTGGAGACAGTGGGAATGTCGCTGTTCGCACCCTTCGCGTTCATGCTCGCCCAGCCGGAGGAGGATCCTGCCGCGATTTTCGCCTCTCTCGGCGAGGGCGCGATCGCTGACGACAAATACGACGGCATCCGCGCGCAGATCCATACGGATGGCGCGGAGGTGCGCATCTACTCCCGGACGCTCGACGACGTCACGCACCGCTTTCCGGAGGTGTCCGAGGCAGCGCGTGTCCTGGGGCGCAGCGCGATCCTCGACGGCGAGATCGTCGCGTTCTCCGACCGCATTCTTCCCTTCGCCATCATCCAGAAGCGCCTGGGCCGCCGCGTCGTCAGCGACAGGTTGATCGCAGACGCGCCGGTGGTGTTCTTCGCGTTCGACTTGTTGTATCTCGACGGTGAGGTTCTGTTCGAGGTTCCGCTGCACGACAGGCTGGAGAAGCTCGCGATGGTCCTCGGGGGCGGCTCAGGCCGGCTCAGGATGACCGAGGCCACGCCCATCCGCGACGCTGCGCACGTGGACGAGTTGTTCGACGCAGCACGCGCGCGCGCGAACGAAGGGCTGGTCGTGAAAGCGCCGGACGCGGTCTATTCACCCGGCCGTCGCGGCAAGTCGTGGCTGAAGTACAAGAAAGCGCTGGCGACCCTCGACTGCGTGGTCACCGCAGCCCAGTACGGCAACGGGAGGCGGCGTGCGGTGCTATCCGATCTCACCTTCGCGGTGGCGCATGAGGGGGAGCTGGTGAACATCGGCAAGGCCTACTCCGGGCTGACGGACGTCGAGATCGCCGCGATGACGGAGCATTTCAAGAGCACCACCCTCGAGACCTACGGTCCTGTCCACCGCGTCGAACCGACGATCGTGCTGGAGATCGCTTTCGACCGGATTCAGGAATCGAAACGCCACAAGTCCGGCTACGCGCTTCGGTTTCCACGGATCGTGCGCATCCGCGAAGACAAGTCGCTCGACCAGATCTCAACCATTGACGAGGTTCGCCGTATCTATGCAGGGCAGCTCAAACGAGAGGCCCAGGAATGACTCGGTCATCGGTTCCCGGTTCCCCGTCCTCTGCGACTTCCGCCTTGGACGAGGACTCGCCGGCACCGACAACTGAGAACCGACAACATCTGGAGGACTAAAATGCCGCTCTACCGTTCCCGCAGATCCAACATCATCGCCGGCGTTTGCGGCGGCCTCGCCGAGTGGCTCGGGTGGGATCCGACCTGGACGCGCATCCTGTTCGTGCTCATCTCCATTCTCTCGGTGGCCTTCCCTGGAATGCTCGCCTACATCATTCTCTGGATCGTGATGCCGAAGGCGCCGGTGTAGCTCTCCTGTACACGAACCATCGCCCGAGGAGCGGCGAACGATGGGGAGGAACATCTCCAGCTCACGGAGCAGGATCCGACCACCGCGTTCTTGATGGTATCTGCCGGCCTGGTTCTCCTCGCGTAGCACGAACCTTCATCGCCGTCGATCAGGACCAACGCGGTTGGGGCATGTGGGAACGCGAATGATAGCTGATTTGCTATGCTCGCCAGCCCGATGCCGACGTTCATCAGCGGCCCGCCGCAGCGACTCGAGCTGCCCGAGGGGTTCTGCTTCCGCCATGACGAGACGATCGCGCCGTTCACGATCGTCTACGAAACATTTGGCGAGTTGAACGCCGATCGCTCGAACGCCATCCTCGTCTGCCACGCCCTCTCCGCGAGCGCGCACGCCGCCGGTACGTACACGGACGACCCGGAGGAGAAGGCCGGCTGGTGGGATGGACTGATCGGCTACGGAAAAGGCATCGACCTCGCGGAGTTCTTTGTCGTTTGCGTCAATTTTCCCGGCTCACCGTTCGGCACTACGGCCCCGAGCTCGATGGACCCGGCGACCGGTACACCGTATGGCTCCCGCTATCCGTGGCCGACCATCGAGGACATGGTTGAGGCGGAGAAGCTCGTCCTCGAGCACCTCGGCGTCACCCACCTGCGCGCGATCGCGGGCGGCTCTCTGGGTGGGATGCAGGTGCTGATGTGGGTCGCGATGTATCCCGGTTTTGCGGACTCGATCATCTGCATGGCCAGCGGCGCTGCCGTTCCGGTCACGGGCGTGGCCTGGCACATCCTGGGGCGTAAGATCATCGAGACGGACGTGCGTTTCAACGGTGGCGACTACTACGATCAGGCGGATCCGCTGCGGGGCCTCGAGGTTGCGCGCATGCTCGGCCACATGACGTATCTCTCCACCGATTCGCTCCAGCGCAAGTTCGCACGCCGCCGGCGCGGCGATACGCGTCAGTTCGAGATCGATTCGTACTTCGAGTATCAGGGGAAGAAGTTCGCCGGGCTGTACGATGCGAATTCCTACATTCGCGTGCAGGCGGCGATGGATGAGATGGACCTGCACGAGCGGTACGAGTCGCTGCAGGGGGCGTTCGCGAAATGGCGCGGGCGTACGCTCCTGATCTCCTTCGACACGGACTGGCTTTTCCCTCCCGCAGCTACTGAGCTGGTGGCGGTGGCGATGCGCTCGCTCGGCACGAGCGCGATCCACTACGAGATCACCTCGGGCAACGGGCACGACACCTTCCTCATCGACTTTCACCTGATCGAAGAACCGGTGCGAAGCTTCCTCAGCGAAACCGTTCATCCGGCTCGCTGAGAAACTCGACGTCATCCAGCGGCGCGATTCCTGAGCCGCCGCCGGCCAGCAGCCGGAAGCCGACCGCGACCGTTCCGTCCTCGATGCGCTCAGCCTGAATCACGACCACCGGCGTTGCTTCTCCCACCCCTTCCTCTCGAGTGATGGCGCAGGAGGGGAGGTCGAGCGCCACAGGCTCACCGCCCACCGCGAATACGGCGCGGCCTTCATCCACATCGGCGTCTGTCGCCGCGCGGCCGCTCACTGCCGGGGTGTCGCGCCAGTGCTTGAGGTCGATCGACTCTTCACTCATCCCGAGAATTCTAGCGACGGTCCAGCACGGCAGCAACCGGACCTTGGCCAACCACGCAGCCGGCCGTGCCGGTCTAGACTGGCGGGATGCGTGCCCTGTCCCTGTTCGCCCTCGTCGTGTCCATCCCCCTGATCACTCCCATCGCTTCGGC
>JANMSA010000827.1:0-8203 GCA_031388865.1 Acidobacteriota bacterium
GGGACCTGCGTGGGAGGGGCATCAAGAGCTCGTGCCTGTCGCCCCGCCCACACAGGTCCCTCGACTCACGCTCGGGATGACAGCTGGTAACCTTCACACGTTCTCCTGCATCGCCAGCGACCGGTGCGGCGAGAGAAACCCGTGCCCCATCTGCACCACCACCTTCGTCCCCTCAGGTTCGATCGTGTAGTGCATGCGAGGCATCCCCCGCTGCTCCATGAATCGCTCCAGCTCCGCGTGATGGCTCGCGCAGTACAACATCAGGAACCCGCCGCCACCGGCGCCAATGATCTTCCCGCCGAGCACCTTGAAGCGCGCACGGACCTCTTCGTAAATCTCGTCCACGGCTTGGATGGAGATCTTTCGCGACAGCTTCTTCTTCGATTCCCAGTGCTCATGGAGAAGCTGCCCCCAGCGGTCGTAGTTGGAGGTCTCGATCGACTCCAGGATGCTGTAGCCGAGGTCTTTGATGCGGGAAAGGCTGTCCTCGACGCGGACGTGATCGGCGCCGGACGTCTGCTGCATGGCCACGTTCTGGTCGTGCAGCACCTCGCGCGCGTCACGCTGCGCGCCGGTGTAATAGATGTGCGTGTGTGCGACGAACTCCGCGATGTCGCTGCTGCTCGGCCGGAGCTGCTTGACCTCGACGGTCCCGTCCTTCGCAATCTCGAGCACCGTCAGGCCACCGTATGCGGCCATGTACTGGTCCTGCTTCCCGATCGGCTGCTTGAGGATGTCCAACTCGATGTGGCAGGCCTCTTCCGCGAGAGCCTGCAGCGGCACGTAGTCGCGGCGGTCATGATGGAGAGCGTTCAGGAGACCGACCAGATAGCAGCTCGAGGAGCCGAGACCCGTCCCCGCTGGGAGATCCGCGATCGATCCGACCTCGAATCCGTAGCGGATGCCGTGTGCCCGCAGTCCCTCGCGCGCGAGCTCATGACGCAGCTCGCTCACGTCATCGACCACTTCGCTCTGCGAGTAATGCAAGCGGATCTTCGAACCGACGGTGGGCCGGTTCACGATCACATACATGTACTTGTCGAGGCCCATCGCGAAGATGAAGCCTCCGTGCCGGGAGTAGTACGACGGGAGGTCCGTTCCGCCACCGCCGAGGGTGACGCGGAAAGGGGTGCGTGTGACGATCACAGCTTGAATCCAGCGGCCGCCGCGTCGTTGTAGAACATCTTCACGGTGTCGAGGGAGAGCTCGTCGAGCGGCTTGCCGACCATGGCCAGCTTCTTCAGGATCTCACCCGTGCACGTGATGATGTCGCACCCGCACTCCTCGGCCTGAAAAATGTTCAGCAGTTCCCGCGGACTGGCCCACAGCAGCTCTGCTTTCGGCTTCGCCATGACGATCGATTTCGCCTCGCGCATGAGCGGCACCGGGTCGCGGCCAGTATCGGCGATGCGACCCGCGAACACCGAGATGATCGCGGGTGTCGCGGGATCGAGCTCGTGGACCACGTCGCTGACCTGCTGGAGCGTGAGGATGGCAGTGATATTCAGCTTCACGCCCGCAGCGGAGAGCCTGCGAATCAGATCGACTGAAGATTCCCCTTTCGTGTTGGTGATGGGGATCTTGACGGAGACAGACTCCCCCCACGTGGCGATGAGCTTTGCCTGCCGCTCCATCTCGTCGAACTCATCCGCGAACACCTCGAAGGAGATCGGCATCCCGCCGGTCGCGTCGAGAGCGGCGCGAGCGAAAGTCGCGTAATCGGTGATGCCGGACTTGCGCATCAGCGTGGGATTCGTGGTGAAGCCACGGACGAGACCCGCGTCGCGTGCGGCGACCATGTCGCGCACGTCGGCGCCGTCAGCGTAGATCGCGATGTTCAGTGGAGGGACCATTCCGCAGGATTCTAATCGACGCGGCCGCCAGGACCAGCACAGCCAGACCAGCGATCCACGCGCCGGTCACCAGGGATCGGGGGCGGTAGAGAAGAACCACTTCCCCCTCCGTGCCGGCTGGGATCTCCACGGCCGGCATGAGCATGTCTGCGCGGAGGACCGGCAACGCTGCTCCGTTCAAGGTGGCGTAAAGCCCCGGCAGCCACGGCCTGCGGAACACGACCAGCGCCTTCGAGCCTTTGCCGCGAACCGTGAACCTCGTCTGGAGGCGCGTCTGCTCAACCTCACCGATCAGGCGCTGTCCGTAGCGTTCTCTGCCGCTCCTACCAGGAGTGAGCAGCACGACCGGAAGTTGCGGTGTCGTTCGTCCGCCGATGGCGCGATACGCCTGCGCGTCGTCTTCCGCCTTGACCGCGAGCGCGGCGGTGAACACCGGTCGCGGATCGCGTTCCCTGCGATGGAGAAGCAGGCATACCCCGACACGAGCGACCGGTGCCCATCCATTGCGCGTGAGCAGCGCGCGATTCCTCAGGGCCATGGCTTGCGGCACGAGGAGACCGTCCACCCCCAAGTGGTGCAGCAGTTGATTGCGGCCGGTCTCGAGGCGCAGGATCTGTTCCGCGCGATCGGACGGCATCGTTCCGTGGGACTCGAATCTGAAGATCGTGGCCTGCCCCTCCGGCCCGACGGGCGAGTAGCCGTTGATGAATTCCAGTCCCGCCAGGAGCGGCGTGTTGCCCGGCCGCATCTCCACGTGAAGGCCACGCTCACTGCGGCCATTCGCGCCGGCGCCGAGGCCGATGCCGGCAGCGTCATACATTGCGAGATAGCGCCGCGACGGATCGAAGGGGGCCTGCTCGAGAAGGACGCCGGCATTCGCGAACACGGGCACGTCGCCCCGGTTCGAGAAGACGGCGAACGTGCCGATGATCGTCACCAAGGTGATGGCAAGCGGGATCGCGGCGCTGAACGCCGTTCGACCGGCCAGGCCCCAGGCAATGCAGATCGAGATGAGGACTGCACCGTGAAGCCAGGTCGTCCGCACGGCGTGATCGAACAATGGCGCGGCGGCGAGCGCCAGAACGACCAGGCCGATCCCCCACATCCAGGGGCGGCGGACCTTCTCCAGCGCGCACGCACCGACGATTGCGAGGACGAGATGAACCAGCGGCAGCCAGTGGAAGCTCCAGCGCAACGGCGCCTGAGACGGCAACATCGCCAGGAGCAGCGCGCCACCCCCCAGCAGGAACTCCGGCCCGAGCCGCCGGAGGAGCTCGCGGCCGCGAGTGAAGAACGCGCCGACGAGCGCGGCCAGCGGGACGAAGCATCCCAGGAGCTCGACCGCGGCATGCGGCGACCGATCGAGGAAACGGATCCACGACGCTGAGAACGATGGCACGACGAACCCGAACAACCCCGCGGGCGGAACCACCCACATCGCTTCGAGCTCCCGCTGTCCCGCCATGCGCGCCCCTGACGGGAAGAACTCGATGAGCATCAGCACGGCAGGAGCTGCGAGACAGAGTCCGAGGAGTGAGGACACCGTCATCACGAGCGCCGTACGACGTCTGGCGCCGGCCATCGCCGCGAGAAAGTTCATCAGTGCGACTGCGAGAGCGATCCCCACGACGTACGGAGATCCGGCGGTGAGAACGAGATAGATCGCGGCTGCGGCCCCAGCCCACCCCCACCGGCTCTGCCCTGAGGCGATGCACCGCAGCGCGAGCCAATACCAGGGGATCCAGGCGAAGCCGGCGATCGCCACGAACCAGGCCGTGCCCCACCAGAGCATCCAGCCATTGAGCGCAGCGATGACGGCGACCATTGTCGCCAGCGACGGGCGCACGTCGTAGCTGCGCGCGAGGAGATACCCGCCGCCCCCGAGAACGGCGGCGTGAGCGATGAACAGCATCGCCGCGCGCGCTCCCAGGGAGGCCGGAATCGCCCAGACCACGACGTCCAGCGCGCCCCGAAAAAGAGAGAAGACGCCGAACTGGTACTCCGCGGCCAGCGCTCCACTGAACCACGAGTACGGATTTAGCCACGGAAAGGATCCGCTGCTCCAGGCCCGGGCCACTTCGCGCGATCCGGGCAGGAACTGCAACTGGAAATCGTCCTTGAAGAAGAACTCTGGACGAATCTGGTACAGGATCACCGCGACCGCGACGACGAGCGACGCCGACAGCAGCGAGCCGAGTGCGTCGCGTCTGTTCATCGGTTCACTCGCCATGCAGACACGCCCACAAGGATGAGCAGCGACGCGAGAGCGATCCACGCTCCGGTCACAAGCGACGCCGGACGGTAAGTGAGTCGCACCTCTCCCTGGCGATCCGCCGGAATCTCCACGGCCGGCAAAATGAGGTGCGCACGGAGGACCGGCAACGACTCGCCATCGATGGTCGCTCGCCAGCCCGGGAGCCACGGCCTGCGAAAGACCACCAATGCTTTCGGTCCCAGGCCCCGAACGACGAACGAGGTCTGGTTCCGCGACTCCTGCATCTTCTCAATGGTGCGCATGCCGTAACGCTCGATGCGGTGCGTCCCCGGCGTGAACAGCGTCACAGGAAGTCGCGACGTCGTACGTCCGAGGATCGCGGCGTATACGTCGCGATGGGACGGAACCTTTGAGGCCTCCGCGACGGAGAAGAACGGCTCGAAAGCGGCGGAGCCGCGGTGCAACACGAGACACGTCGCCACGCGCGCCACGGGACGCCAGCCGCGCCCCGCGAGCAACTGCGCGTGTTCGCGCGCCACAGCCTCGGGCACAACCAGACCGTGCACGCCGAGCTGCTCGAGGAGCTGGTCCGGACCAGTCTCGCGGCGAAGGATGTTCTGCGCGCTGCGAGGGTCATCGACCGGGCCGTGCGGATCGAGGCGGAAGACGTTCTTGAGAGATGCGAGGCCCAGGGGCGAGTACCCGTTGATGAACTCGACGCCGGCCAGCATGGGGATGCTCCCCGGGCGCAGAACGCTGTCAATCCCGCGGGGCGGGTCGTTCATGAAGACCTGCTCGAGCTGATACAGAGCGAGGTAGCGCCGGGATGGCTCGAACGGCGAAGCCGCGAGCAGGGTCTGCTCGTACGGCCACCGGGGCACTTCGCTCAGTCGAAGGAACGACACGAACGTCAGCACGATCATGCCGGCTGTGATTACGGCGGGCATCGCTCCGGCGACGCGACTTCCGCGAGCTTCGAGCATCGCCCAGAGAACGCATGCCGCGCCGATGACCCCTGCATGCAGGAGGGTCGTGGCAACATCGTGATCGAGGACGAACGACGCCGCAGCCGCAACCGCTGCGAGACCGAGGCCGCACAGCGGGATGCGCCGCCGGGAGCGTTCGAATGAAGCAGCACCGACGACGGCCAGTGCGAGATGAAACAGCGGCAACCAGCGGAAGCTCCAGCGAAACGGGCCGGCCGACGGCATCAGGAGCACGAGGAGCAACGCGCAGAGCAGGACGACCTCGGGCAGACGCTCCCTGAGCAGCCGGCGTCCGAACGCGGCGGTGATTGCGGCGAGAGGAACAAAGGCGCCGAGCAGTTCCACCGCCGGATGCTCCGCTGAACGCGCGAATCCAGGCCACACGACCGAAAACGCGGGCACGATCAGTCCGAAGAGTGCGGTGCCCGGAACGAGCCACGCGAACTCGAATTTCATCGCCGCCGCGGTGCGGGCCGTGTACGGAAAGTACTCGAGCAACATCAGCACGGCGGGAGCTGCGAGTCCGACGCCGAGCAGCGATGCGCCAGACATCGTGAAGGCAACCTGCCAGCGCCGGCGCGCGAGTCCGCTGAGCACGTTCATCGCGGCGACGGCGACAGCCATCGCCACGGAGTAGGGCCAGCCGGCGGTGATCAGCAGGTACAACGAGAACGCGGCCCCGGCCCAGCTCCACCGGCTGCGTTCGCTGGCGATGCCCCGCAACGCGAGCCAGTACCACGGAAGCCATGCGAAGCTCGCGATGGCCGGGTACCACGTGGTCGCCCACCACAGCGTCCAGCCGTTCAGTCCAGCAACGAGTCCAGTCATCGTCGCGGCGCCAGGCGTGGCGCCATAACTCCGCGCCAGTCGATAGCCGCCCGCCGCGGCAATCGCCGCGTGGACGACGAACAACGTTGCGCCCCGTCCTGTCAACGTGAGAGGCAGGGCCCAGACCAGAAGGTCGAGCAGCGTGCGGAAGATCGAGAAGATGCCAAACTGATACTCGGCTCCCAGCGCCGCGCAGACCCACGAGAAGCGGCTGAGCAGCGGCATCTCGCCGCTCGTCCATGCCCGCGCGACTTCTCGCGAGCCGGGCAGATACTGGAGCTGAAAGTCATCCTTCACGAAGAATGCGGGGTCGATCGCGTAGAGCAACGTCGCCAGAAGAACGACCAGCATGAAGATGCCGAACGTCCGTCGGGCTTCGATCGGGGAGTCAGTCATGGAGTGATGTTGAGCTGTCCTCCGCGGAGGAAGACTTCCTGGCGCCGGCACATGTCGGACCACAGCCCGCGCGTTCGTTGCATCCACGCAGCGCCTTTTGCTGATGGCGGATGCCTTGCTCCAATCTCAAAGATGCCGAGCGAGTCCGTCGGAGCGAGCAGTCCGTCGTTGAACGCGCTCTCCGCACAGCGGCAGACGCCGTCGAGGAACGGCATCCAGTCCCCGAGCTCGAGAAACCGGATGTCCCCACGCGTGGCAGTACAGGGCGGAAGGCCGGCGAAATCGATCGACGGAAGAAGTTCGGGATACTGAGCCCGCGCCCGGATCGCGGACGGTGCAGACTCGCGGAAGTTGTACCAGTAGTACGAGGCATCGAACGCCGCGACGGGATGACGTGGCGGTGAGATCCATACGGTCTCGCCGGCGACCAGGCTGTGTTGCAAGGCGCGCTGCGCGTCCCAGTAGGCAGTCCACCCCGCGGGAGCGGAGCGGAACACACTGAAGGTCTTCTCCCTCAGCGCCAGCACCGTGACCACGGTCGCCGTCGCGATCACGACCGTTGGCACTCCCAATCGCAACAAGGCGCCTCTCGACCATCGCTTCGCGGCCGCCTCCAGCATCGCGGCCAGGAGCGCGTACGCGAGCGACGCCGTCATCGCCACCATTACCAGATATTGCGCCCACAGATACGGATAGGGATAGACAAACCGAAACTCGAAGAGCGCGGACGCGCACAACGCGATCGCAATCCACGCCAGCCTCCGATCCTCCGGCTTCCAAACGCGCATTGCAGCGATGGCCAGCGCCAGTGCCGGAACGATCCAGTACCAGCGATGCTGCGGCGCGGCACTCTGCCACACCGGGACACGTCGGAAAAACTCGATGATCCACGCGTTGGCGGTGAAGTCGCTCACGACCGCAGACTTGAACCGGAAGTTGAAGAAGAGGTAGTCGCCCGGAGTGGTCACCGTGAACAGCGGAAGCAGCGCAATCGCTGCGATGACGACTGCGGGGGCGACGGCCGCGGCGAGAAGCCGCGGACGCGAGCGGAGCATCCAGAGGAAGTGCAGAAACACCACACCCATGAGCAACGACTCGAGCGGCCACTTCGGGTTCCAGACGCTGGCGAAGAACAGCAGACCGATGCCGATGCCCGCCCGGAGCGACTGCGCGAGCGTCGGAGCACCACTCCACGTGAGAAGCACGATTCCGACCCAGAACAGCGCCAGTGTCGGCGCCTCCGCGCGGATGTCGGTCAGCCCTCGAGACCAGATCTGCGACGACGCCAGCAGCGTCGCCGCTGCGACGATCGGCGCGGCTGGGGAACGCGTCATCCTCCACGCGAACAGCATCACCGCGCCGACCGCAATCGCGCCGAACGCGCCGGACAGTTGTCGGGCCCGGACGGTCCACAGCGGTACGTCGGTCTTCAACAGGTCTCCGCCCGGCAGCACGGCGTGCAGCATCAGCGAGAGATGGGGCGGATGGTCCTCGAAGAAGTCGCGATAAATGCGTTTGCCCGCGGCCATCAGCCAGCTCGCGTGCAGGGCCTCGTTCTCGTCGTAGTGCAGCGGGCGTGCGGCCAAGCCCTGAATGGCGACGAGATGGCAGGTGAGGATCGCGGCCGCGGCGAGCAGGGCAAACGTGCGCAGGGCGAAGGCACTCACGACCTGCGGCGACTATAGCATCGCGGTAGAGTTGAGGCGCCTGCCGGATACGCTGAACCACTCTTGTCATCGTGAGCGCGCGACTCAGGCTTCTGATGACACGACTGTCGTCTGCTCGAGGGCGCCCCCTCATCCGCCTTCGGCACCTTCTCCGTGCGCGGGGGAGAAGGCTCTCGAGGGGAGGTGCTGCGCGACTTACCCGTCGCACGTTCCCCTGGAAGAACAAACATCGAGAGCCTTCTCCCCTCCGCAGAGGGG
>JANMSA010000841.1:0-1564 GCA_031388865.1 Acidobacteriota bacterium
CCACCGCCTTTTGGAACACGTGGCTGTGGCGTTTCTGGCTGGTGGGGATGGTCACTCCCCCTTTTTTTTCCCGTTTTATCGCGCGCGGGTTTTAATCCCGCGCTCCACGAATCCGGTTCTGCCATCTCAAGGCTCCACAACCACTTCTCCGATGGCCCATGGATGATCGCGGCGAAGTCGCCTACACGACGAACGTCGAGGGATCGAGGTCGGAACGTGGTTCGTGAAGGTGTAGAAGTGATCGCCGCTCGTGTCCTCGAGGCCGATGCGCTGCCGTGGAACCATTGGCTGCCGACCTTGAGGTTGCGCCAGCCGGTGACGTACGTGAGAACGGCTTTACCGTTGAATTGGCTGCGCTCCTGGCCGCTCCGGCCGGTATAGGCCCGATAGGTAATGCCCAGCCCGTTGTCAGTGAGGCCAACGCGATCGTCCGGAATGTCTGGTCGCTTCTCAAACTCCCACGAATCTGGTTTCCAGGTCTCGCCGAGCTCTAACCGCAGCTTGTTCGTGATGGCCCAGTCCACGAGCCGTAGAACCAGATCCGATCTCGCTTGATCGGGCCCCCAAACCCTACATTAAGGAGGTCGTGAACCGGTTGCCTCCTTGCTTGAAGATGACGTTGGCGCGCACACCTGGGACTTCGGCGTCCGCGCCGGCGCCGGAGGTATCGATCGCGATCTCCTGCACGATCCGTTATTGACGAAGCAAGGGCCCGACGAGGCGCCGCCCACGCCAAAGATGCGCCGCGATGCTCCCGTGAATCGACACATTGGGATTCGCGGCGCCCGCCGTACCAGTGGTGTTCCCTCCGACATCCTGTTGGTTCGAGACCACGCCTGGGATGAGGACCCGCGTAATTGCCACACTGTCGCCCAGTGGGCAGCTCGTCGAGCAAGGCACGGGTGACCGCGCGATGCTGCGTGGTGTTTTGCACGTCAACGAGTGGCGTCAGCCCTGACACGGTGATTGTCTCTTCCAGCGCCCCAACCCGCATCTCAATGCTCACGTTCGCGGTGATCCCGCCACCAGAGATCGACGCCTTCCCGTTTGCCAGTACTGGACCCGGTAAGGGAAAACGTCACGGTATAGATGCCGGGTCGCAGCTCCACAATCCGCTGGATCGGAACACGCTGTGCGGACTTGAGTCTGGGTAGGTGCAACGGAGGCAGAACGGCCGCATACAGAACGCCCCGCACAAGCGCTCTTACTGGCCCTGGCGCGGATTACTCGTAGTAGTCCGGAGACTTCTTGAGCTTGGAATTCGCGACGAAGTCGTGCTCAATCCACAACTGTGTACCGGTCTTCGCGACGTAAGCCTCGATCATGCCTCGGGACGTCAGTGACTGCTCCGTGTTGTATTCGAAGGTCGGAAATTTGTCCCTATTGGAGCGCTGTTCCGGGAAATGATAAAGGTCACCCGCGAGCATCACCGGGCCCGTCTTCGCCAGTTTCAAAACCAACACCTGGTGCCCGGGAGTGTGACCAACAGCCGCCTTGATGACGACGGTGCCGTCCCCGAACACGTCGTATTCGTCCCGGTCGAGGATGATGGTCTTGCTGTTTT
>JANMSA010000923.1:0-5509 GCA_031388865.1 Acidobacteriota bacterium
GAGGTGTTCTCCGAGCTCTACCGCTACCGCCAGCACTCGCTGATCCGCCGGTTTGGCGGGACCATCGTACTCGGCGCGCAAGTGCCGGAGAAGGAGATCACCGGCATCAGCGGATTCCCTGAGGCCGACAAGCTGCTCGACATATTCACCTGGGACATCAAGGTGCGCGTCCTTGGAGACAAGGACCCGCGAAGTAACCGCTGGTACGCGCTGACGTTGGGCCGCGGCGGACTCCTGACCCAGATGAGCGCGGTGGTAGTGAGCCAGGTGGATCCAGCCGACCTCGGCATCGTGAGGGATCTCCTCAACGACGCGCTCAAAGCCGGTGTCGCCGAAATCAAAGGCCGCATCACTCGTTCACCGCAGCTGACCCTCAAGACATCCGGAACGCACTTGACCAAGGAAGCCGGCAAGAACAAGTACACCGCCGCCCTCCTGTTCGACTCGGGCTTCGGCCACAACACCGACGTGACAGCGAACCTGTTGTACTCGGTCACCGACAATGTGCGGCTCGGGGCGGCGAAGGCCTTTCAGATCAAACAAGTGAACCTGAACGCTTCGGTCACCTCGCACCTGGCGCGCGACGCGATCGTCAAGGGGCGGTCCATCGACTGGAACAGCGGCACCACGATGACGCTCTTCAGCAACAAACGGGAGCTGCCGCTACCGGTGCAGAACACCTGGAAGCTCTTTACCGGCTTCGATATTCCAGTGACCGACGCCGCGAGAATCCCACTCTCGATCGTCTATACGAACGATCGGAACGCGCTCGAGAAGACGCAGTACGTGAGTGGGCTGGTCGGGATCAGCTACGACTTCTCGGCGCTGAAGAAGCTGTTCGCGCGCTGACGCACCGCCCGCAATAAACCCGTGTCGACGCGTCGAGTTTTCAACAGACCGGCAACTCGATCCCGCCAACTACTCAGCCACTGAGGGCAGCGGATTGGCCTGACGAAATAGATGCGAGCGAGGCGTAAATCCAGGTGTGGGCGCCCTTAGAATGACGCCGCTTCCCCACCGTCGGCAACGCGAGGGTTCCTATGTCAAGTGAAAAACTGAAGGTCGGCGGGGTCTCTCGGCTGGAAGTATCGGCGAGAGCCATGCGAACCAGCGCCAACCTCGCCGTGGTTCCCGGGGAGCAGTACGAGATCTCGGCGACGGGCACCTGGTGCGATACCAAGAAACACTGTTGCACCGCGGACGGTTTCGAAAGCACGAACCGGATTCTCCGATGGTTCGAGGGACGGCGCCGGCTACCCACGGCCCGGTGGTTTGCGCTGATCGCGGCGACCCGCGACGACGAGGAGCGCGGCGTCGCCGTTGGCACGCGCGGGCTCTATGAGCCCGCGGCGGCGGGCACGCTCGTGCTCTTCGCCAACGACGTCTCGTTCATGTATTTCAACAACTTGGGAAATGTGACGGTCAGCGTCCTGCGGACGCGATAGGAGCCATCGTGTTGTATGCATTCGACGGAACGTGGAACGAGGTGCAACAACCCGCCGGAGGGCGCCGATCTCGTGGATGACGACGGGCCCGTCGGGAAGAAATTCACGCGGAAGTGACGAACCTCTTTTCCCCTGCGAAGTGAGGGACTGATGGATCCGGCGATTGAGATGGCGACGCTGGTCGTTTCTTACCTATGGTTGCTCAGGGAGATCTTCCCAGAAGCCCTGACCGGTCGAGACATCGAGAAGGCGGAACAGCGACAGTCCGAGGAGCTGCTGCGGCGTGTCTGGAAGGACTATGCGCTGCTGGCCCGCATGCGTAACCTGTCGCGTCGAACCTCGGTGGAGTGGTGGGGTCCTCACGCGAATGCCGGGGCACCGCTCGGCGGTCCTGCGACACCGAAACCGCCGGATGACTTCGATGAGGTGTTCGACCTCCTGAGGGAGAAGCGGTTCGAGAAGAAGCGCAAGCTTCGGACGGACGAAGAAGCCCCGGGTGGGATTCTTGAAGGCCCGAAGCACTATCTCCAGGGAATCCGGGAATGGGTTGACCATCACTCGACGTCCGTTGCCAGCCGCGGTGACCGAATGCAGGTAGCGCGACAGTGCGTCGACGACTTCAAGGCTCACGCCATGCCCCTTCTGGCGCGCTTTGGAGACCACACGCTCAGGGCCCCCGACCAGTGCGTCACGAGAGAGTCCCTGACCGAAACGATCGCCGTCGAGATGCTGCAGACAGGCATTCTGGCCGACGTCGCAAGGGATCTGAATTACCGTCCCATTCTCCTTCGGGACATCGACGGAGGTCTGGACCTGTTGTCAGACCCCTCGTACCCCGCTCGCCTTCTCGACAGGTGCGACGCCTGTGCGCAGGCGCTTCCCTTCTCATTGGTGCTGCATCGGGAACTGGACGAGATCAACCAGGTCCGATCCGTCAAAGGAGAGAGTGGGCCGGGCAGCGAACCGCCGAACCTTGCCGTCAGGCGCGCATACGACCGCTGTCTGTTCGGCCTGGCCCTGTCCGGGGGAGGAATTCGCAGCGCGACGTTCGGACTCGGCGTGCTGCAAGGTCTGGCGACTCAAGGGTGGCTCCGGCGGATCGACTACCTCTCGACGGTGTCGGGTGGGGGTTACATCGGCGCGTGGCTGGTCGCCTGGATCAAGCGCCGCGGCTCGATTCGATCGGTTGAGGAGTCGCTCCGGGGGTTCGCCGACAGACCGGTGGATCCGAAGGACCACCGGCCGCGAAATCCGGATCCAGGGTCCGAACACGTCCGCCCGATACGCCTCCTGCGCGAGTACAGCAACTATCTGGCGCCCCGATTCGGGGCGTTCACCGCAGACACCTGGACCATCATCGCGATCTGGTGCAGGAACACCGGCTTGAATCTACTCGTTCTGACGCTGTTCCTCATGGCCACGCTCCTGACGCCGCGCCTGCTCGGACTGGTCTTCGTCTCCACCCGCACGCGCGACGCATTGATTTTGGCCGGCCTCTTCCTGGGAATGTCGTCAGCCTGGATCGGGTTCAACCTCGGCAGCTATGACGACAAGGCCCGGGAGGCGCCCGAGACCGGTTGGTCGAGGATCCTCTGGCTGTTCCGGCCGCGGCCCAAGCCATCGGAACGTGGCGACACCACGCTGCTCGTCGTTCTAACGATTGTGCTTCCTGTGTTTGCGGCGATGTTCCTCGCGACGACAGCGCTGTGGGCGTATGCCTCGAACACCGCCATGGGAGGAGAGGACTGGGCGAGGGCCGCATGGATCGTCTGGCTCGCGGCGCTGGTCGGCCTGTTTGGAGGGATGGTCGTGACCTTGCTCACCAGCCGCGCGCCTTGGGCGCCGCCGGCGGGAAGCAGGCGATCGGAATTCACGGCGCGCGCGCGCCTGTGGTTCAATCTGCGCGGGTACGGCTGGCACCTGCTCTACAGTTTTCTCGCCGCGGCGGTCGGCGCCTCGCTGATTGCGGCGCTGTGGGTCTACGTCGTGCCGCTTTGCCTTGCGGACAGCCGTCGCGGAACCTGGATCGCCCTGGCCTTCGGTCCCCTTGCCCTGCTGTTGACGATCTCGCTCGTTATCGTCCTGCACCTCGGGCTCCTGGGTCTGCGGACGACCGACGAGCAACGCGAGTGGTGGAGCCGGCTGGGGGCCTGGCTCGGGCTGGCCGCGGCCAGCTGGATCCTGATCTCCTCAATCAGTTATTTCGCCGCCTACGGCGCGGCCATTACAGGGCTGTATGCCGGAACGCTCGGACTTGGCTGGGGAGCGTTGACGGGCGCGGGCGCCTCCCTTGCAGCCAGCGGAAAGTCGAACGGGATCAATCTGCCGCTCGATCGCAACGTTTTCTCTTCCTGGCTCATTACTTCAGCGCCCTACCTTTTCATGGGGGGGTTCATCATCGGCATTGCGCTACTGGCGAACGTGGTGCTCTACGTGCTCCATACGAAGGGGCTGTTTCCCACGAGCTTCTCCGCCCTGGCGCCCCTGCCGTTCTCGCTGGAGCGCTACGTCGACACCTACTGGGCGTTCCTGGATCCTCAGTCACGCGCCGTACCCTCGGTGGTCATCGCACTATTCGGCATCGCCATGCTCGTCGGGTGGCGCGTCGACGTGAATGAATTCTCGATGCACCACTTTTACAAGAACCGGCTGGTTCGCGCCTACCTGGGGGCTTCCCGGGCGCGCGTCAATCGCCGCCCGAACGCGTTTACCGGCCTTGATATGGAGGACGACATCAAGCTGTCGCGCTTTCGGTCTCAGGATCGGTCCGTGCCGAGCGACGAGACCAGGGATTGCTGCCAGGGCTTCACGGGGCCGTTCCCCATCATCAATGCGACGATGAACATGTCGAGCGGCGCTGAGCTTGCGTGGCAGGATCGCAAGGGGCACTCCTTCGTCTTCACGCCCCTCTATTGCGGCTACGACTTCGCGACCAAACAGACGGCTGTCGCCTCAACGCTCAAGTCGCAGTTCGCGTTCCGCCCAACCATCGATTTCGCGGATCGCTCGACCGACACCATGCGGAGCGACGCGGGAGTGTCAATCGGCACCGCCATGGCGATCTCCGGCGCGGCCGCAAATCCCAACGCGGGATACCACTCGTCGCCGCCGGTCGCGTTCCTTCTCACGGTCTTCAACGCCAGGCTCGGCTGGTGGATTGGAAATCCCGGACGGTCACGATGGAAGAGTCCGTCGCCAGGGATCGGACTGTTCTACCTGCTCTCGGAGCTCTTCGGCTTCTCCAGCCTCGAGCGCAAATACGTCAACCTCAGTGACGGGGGGCACTTCGACAACATGGGTCTCTACGAACTCGTGCGCCGGCGCTGCCGCTACATTATTGTCTGCGACGCCGAGCAGGACGATCGCTATTCGTTCAACGGCTTCGCGGGCGCGATACGCAAATGCCGGGTCGATTTTGGCGTCACCATCGATATCGACACGGCTCCCATTGTCCCGGACAAGGAGACGAAGAAGAGCCGTCAGCACGTCGTGGTCGGAGACATCACTTACCCAGGCGAGGGACGGGGAAAGCTCGTGTACATCAAGGCGTCGGTTTCAGGGGACGAGCCCGCTGACGTCCTGGAGTACAACCGGTCGCACCACGAGTTTCCGCACCAGACGACGACCGATCAGTTCTTCGACGAGAGTCAGTTCGAGAGCTATCGCGCCCTCGGTCAGCACGTCGTCGACTCGAATTTTCCTGCTTGGGATTCGTCCACGGAACAGGCTTTCTGCGAGAGGTTGAAAGACCTGGTGGGTCGGGTCAAAGAGAAGCCGGTAGGGGTCGAACAAAAGCCAGTGCCGCCGGAGGAGCCGGAACCGGCCGAACAGAAGCCGGTAGGGGTCGTACAGAAGCCGATGCCGCCGGAGAAGCCCGAACCGGCCGAAAAGAAGCCGGTGCCGCCGGTTGACGGAGGTGCGTGATGCCACAGGAAGCCTGGAACGAGCGACGCGAAATGACCGTACGAGCACATCAAGGACTCCTAAGAGGATCGCGGCGTCGACGAGGAGGAAGCCGAGGAGCGGGCCGCGCGGACAGTCAACAAGCAGCGAGCCGAGCAAGG
>JANMSA010000860.1:0-5412 GCA_031388865.1 Acidobacteriota bacterium
TGGACAACGCCACGCCTCCGGCGGCCGTCTCGACCACGCCGTAGCGCTCCGGATCGTGGACGCGATAGGCGAACACGGTCGCCCCGCTCTCGCGTTGCTCGGCGCGGCGTAGCGCTTCCGGCAGGCCGTGACCGTAGAAGATGTTGTCGCCCAGGATGAGGCAGCTCGGATCGTCGCCGACGAAGTCACGGCCGACGATGAACGCATCCGCAAGGCCGCGCGGCGACTCCTGCACCGCATACTCGATGCGCAGGCCCCACTGGCTGCCGTCTCGGAGCAAATTGCGGAACAGCGCCTGGTCGGGTGGGGTGGTGATGACGAGAAACTCGCGGATCCCCGCCAGCATCAGCGTCGTCAGCGGGTAGTACACCATCGGCTTGTCGTATACGGGAAGGAGCTGCTTGGAGACGACCGAGGTGATCGGGTACAGCCGTGTGCCCGAGCCGCCCGCGAGAATGATTCCTTTACGCATCGGCGCGCATTCTACGTCACCGCCGCGACGCCATTCTGCCCCGCCAGCGCACGATCGCCGCCGCGCCCATCCCGAACACGAACCCGCCCACGTGGGCCCACCACGCCACCCCCGCTACTTCCTGCGTCCCGCGCGCGGCCTGAATGGAGAGGAACCCGTTGAAGAACTGCATGCCGAACCAGACCGGTAGGAACAGCAGCGCCGGGATCTCCGCCATCGCCCAGTAGACGACCAGCGGAAACAACGTCACGATCCGCGCCCGCGGTCGCAGAACGAGAAACGCGCCGAGCAGGCCCGCGATGCTCCCCGACGCGCCGATCGAAGGCACGGCGGACGTGGGAAAGAACAGTGTGTGCGCGAGACTCCCGGCCACTCCGCACGCGAGATAAAAGAGCAGGAAGCGCCTGCGCCCCATCGCGTCCTCCACGGCACCACCGAACACCCAGAGGTAGATCAGGTTGCCCGCCAGATGGACGAACCCGCCATGCAGAAACAGCGACGAGATCAGCGTGATGGCCACTTCCCACAGCGCATATCCATACGCATCCGGATCGACCAGACGCGCCGGCATGAAGCCGAAGGTCTGGATGACCCGCTCGGTCATCGGCCCCATGAACAACTGGGCAACGAACACAACCACATTCGCCGCGACCAGGGCGCGATTCACAACCGGCCTCCTGCCCGGCGCGACGGTGTGACGAAGAGGGATCATAGGCGGTTGGCGGGGCCGAACGAGCGTGTCTCCGTTCACCCCGCGCCCTGCACCCTCAACCGAGGGCGTGACGAATCTCTCTCACCACTTCCCCGATCTGATCCTCCGTCAGTTCGGGGAAGATCGGGATGGCCAGCGTCTGATCAGCTGCGGTCTCGGAATGCTGAAACCGCTCGTCCGCTCCCGGCAGCTCTGCAAAGCACGCCTGCTGAGGGAGCGTCAGCGGGTAATAGACCTCGCAGCCGATCTGCCTGCTCCTCAGGTGCTCCAGCACACGATCGCGCATCGCTCTCCCTTCAGGAAAGCGGATCACAAACTGGTTGTAGATGTGGCGCCGCCCCGGCAACTCCTCAGGCAGCAGGACTCGCTCTCCCACACCTGCCGACACGAACGCTCCACGATAGACGTTCGCATTTCTGCGCCGGCCCTCGTGCCACGACTCGAGTAGTGGCAGCTTGATGTGCAGCATCGCCGCCTGCAACGCGTCGATGCGGAAGTTCCCACCGACGTAGTGGTGGAAGTACTTCGGACGCATGCCGTGCACGCGGAAGTCGACCAGCCTCGCCGCGAGCTCGTCGTCGTTGGCCGTGATGGCGCCGGCATCGCCGAAGGCGCCGAGATTCTTGGAGGGGAAAAAAGAAAAGCAGCCCATCACGCCGATCGAGCCAGCGCGGCGCCCGTTGTAGTCGCTTCCCACCGCCTGCGCCGCGTCCTCGATCACCGCCAGGTCATGCCTGGCGGCGACGGACATGATCGCGTCCATCGGCGCGCACTGCCCGTAGAGGTGCACGGGCATGATCGCCTTCGTGCGCGGCGTGATCCGTTCCTCGATGAGCTTCGGGTCGATGTTGTAGTCGGCCAGGTCGATGTCCACGAACACCGGCACCGCCCCGAGCCGCGAGACCACTCCCGCCGTGGCAAAGAAGGAGTACGCCGGCACGATCACTTCGTCGCCGTTACCGATGCCGAGGACCATGAGCGCCTCGAGGAGCGCATCGGTGCCGGAGGACACGCCAAGGGCGTGCCTGGTCTGGCAGTAGGCGGCGAAGTCGCGCTCGAACTCATCGACGCGCCTGCCCAGGATGAACATCTGCGATTCGTACACCTCAGCCGTGACCCGCAGGGCCTCGTCGCGGATCGCGGCGTACTGCTGTTTGAGGTCCAGAAGAGGGATGGCCATGACGGCGCGGAGTCTATTGCAATAGACGCTTTCGCGCAGCGCCGCGTATCAACACATGCAGCACCCCTCCCCCCTCAGCGCACAGGCAACGCGTGTACGCATTCTCTTTTTAGACCATCAATACAATCATCGAATATAGACACTATTTCCAGCGGCCCCGTACCTAGGCCAGCTTACAAACGGCTCAACTCACAACGGGGTCAGCTCACAGAGGGCGGCCCGCCCCCCAAAGAGCCAACGCCACGATGAACCAACCAACAGGAGGCTTCATGAAGTTTCGCAATCTGATTTCCGCCGCAGCGATCACGCTGTTTCCCATCGCAATGAGTGCCGCAACTTTCGTCGTGCCCGCCGCAGGCACAGGGCCCGGCGCGAATGGCAGCCAGTGGCAGAGCGAGCTCACGCTCCACAATGCCGCGCCGCGCGCCGCCACCGTCACAGCCACATTCCACCAGGGCACGGCCGTTCTCGGCCCCGTCACCATCGAGTTGCAGGCAGGCCAGACCAGGTCCATCCAGGACATCGCTCGTACGAGTTTCGGGTTGCAGGGTGGAACGGGCGCTGTCGTGCTGCGGACCGACGATCGCGCTGCGCGGTCGCTGGCCATCACCTCGCGCACGTTCAACACGTCCCCTGAGGGTGAGTTCGGGCAGGACATCCCGTCCGTCGACGTGACGAACGCCGCCCGCGCCGGCGATCTCGCGGCGCTGCCCGGGCCGTCGGCCGTCGAGAACCATCGCTTCAACTTCGGCGTCTATGCGATCGACGCGCTGAGCGTGAAGTGGGAAGTCCTTCGCGCCAACGGCACCGTCGCCGCGACGAAAGACGCGACGTACGCGGCCGGTCAGCACGTGCAGTACGGCAGCGGCATCGAGACGCTCCTCGGCATCCCCGCGGCTGGCAACGATACCGTGCGGGCGCGCGTCAACGCCGGGAAGGGGATCTTCTACGGCAGCATCATCAACTCCACGGGCGACCCGACGTTCGTCCCGGGCACCCGCACCCGCAACGACATCCTCATCAATTTCGCGGGTGTGGACGTCGATGAGAACGGCATCGTCGATATCGCTGACGCGAACAACGACGGCGTCCTCGACGCCCCGATCATCATCATCACCTCGATGTTTCCCGACTACTTCCGACTGGTCGCGTCCGGCGAGTTCGGTGACAGCGTGACGTACGAGATCGCCTCCTCCCCGGCCACGAAGTCCGACCTCATCGACGGTGCCGGGACGCTTCGCATCATCGCCGCCGGCGATCTGAAGAACACCGATGGCGAGATCATCATGAAGATCACTTCCGGCGGATCGTCGTCGCTGGTGACCATTCCCGTGAAGTTCCGGTAGCGAGCGTGGTCATCCTGGGTCATCGGGCCCAGGATGGCCAGTGGAGCGGTGGACTCTCAGCCCACCAAGGCGCTGGGGACACTCTTCGCAAGTGCCTCAGCGGGCTGAGAGCAGAGCTCACGGCTCCAGTGGAAATCATCGCCACTCTACGGCCTCTGAGTCACGCGAACGTCACTCTCGCGAAGCGTCGCTTCCCGACCTTGAGAACGTAGCTCTTTCCCGCCTCTGCATCGAGGGCGTGCCTCGTCGACTCCACCTTCACGTCGTCCACGAGCACACCTCCCTGAGCGATCAGGCGCTGCGCGTCTCTGTTGCTTTCAGCCAGCCCGGCCATGGTGATGATTCTCGCGAGAACCTGCGGCTCGCTGCTGGCGGGCAGCGTCTTCTCTTCGAGCTCCGCCGGAGCCTGACGATCGCTGAACACGCGACGGAACTCTGCTTCCGATGCTTCCGCCGCCGCGGCATCGTGAAAGTCGCGAATGATCGACTTCGCGAGCTCCTTCTTCGCTTCCATCGGATGCAGTTCGCCGGTTTCGACGCGCTCGCGGACCGCCGTCACCTGCGACGCCGTGAGGTCCGTGCAGAGCAGGTAGTACTTCCACATCAAATCGTCGGAGACGGACATGACCTTGCCGAAGATCTGTGCGGGGGGCTCGTCGATGCCGATGTAGTTGCCGAGGGACTTGGACATCTTCTCGACACCGTCCAGACCCTCGAGGAGCGGCATGGTCAGCACGACCTGCGGCTCGAGACGGTACTCGCGCATCAGGTCGCGCCCGACGAGCAGGTTGAAGAGCTGATCCGTGCCGCCCATCTCGACGTCGCATTGCAGGGCCACGGAGTCGTACCCCTGCGCCAATGGATACAGCAGCTCGTGAATGGCGATCGGCTGGTGAGCGTCGAAACGCTTTCGGAAATCGTCACGCTCCAGGATGCGCGCCAGCGTGTACTTTGCCGCGAGGCGTACCATCCCCTCCGCACCGAGGGCGCCGAGCCACTCCGAATTGAACCGGATCTCCGTCGTCTCCCGGTCCAGGATTTTGTAGACCTGCCGCTGGTAAGTCTCAGCGTTCTGGAGCACCTCCTCTTTCGAAAGAGCAGGTCTCGTAGACTTCTTGCCGGTCGGGTCGCCGATGAGACCGGTGAAGTCGCCGATGAGGAAGATCACGCGATGTCCCAGCTGCTGGAAGTGGCGCATCTTGCGGATGACGACGGTGTGGCCAAGATGGATGTCGGGTGCGGTCGGGTCGAAGCCGACTTTGATCGTGAGCGGCTTTCCTCGCGCGATCTTCGCCTTGAGGTCTGCCCTGTCGATCAGATCGACAGCGCCTTTGGCGAGGTACTCCAGCTGTTCGTCGAGATTCATGGTCGCGCGATTCTAGCCTCGTCTGCGTTGCCCTCTTCAATGGGACGACCTCCGTGACTCGCACACAGCCCTTTCCTCGAACGGGCCGACCCTTTCGCGCGCGGACCCGAAGTCTTCCAGTCTTCGAGTCTTCGAGGGGCAAGACCAGAACGAGCTTTCCGACGCGATTCTCTCGAAGGCTCGGAGACTGGAAGACTGAAAACTCGAAGACTCGAAGACTCGAAGACTCGAAGACTCGAAGACTCGAAAACTCGAAGACTCGAAGACTCGAAGACTCGAAGACTTGAAAACTCCGCCGAGAACTCGAAGACTTTCCAGGGATCGGGAGCGTGCGAG
>JANMSA010000888.1:0-2396 GCA_031388865.1 Acidobacteriota bacterium
CACGAACCGATGTTCGAGAGAAATTGGGCCGTCCAGAAGCGGCGGTAGTCAGGTTCGCGAAACGCGGAGAACATCGGGGGCAGTATGCGGGCGGTCGGCGGTTGGCAGTTGGCGGTTGGCAGTAGGCAGTTGGCAGTAGGCAGGGGATGAGTCAGAAACGAGGACGTTCAACTGCAGGAGATGAGGCAAGACAGGGACGGGCGGCGGCGTCTCATCTCCTGTCTACTGCCTACTGCATACGGCCTACTGGTTTCACGGGGACAGCCTACTGGTTCAACGGCCCTACTGCGACCACGCCATAATGCCGTGCGATCGTGCAAGCGCCGCTCCCGGTCGATGCCCACATCGACGCCATCGTCTCCCTCGTCCGCGCCGAGAAGCGCGCCGTCATCGTGGCGCCGCCCGGGGCCGGCAAGACCACACGCATCCCGCCAGCCCTCCTCACCCTCGGCCGCACGATCCTTCTCCAGCCGCGCCGCGTTGCCGCACGCACTCTCGCGCGGCGCATCGCTGACGAGCGCGGCTGGACGATCGGCGACGAGATCGGCTGGCACATCCGCTTTGAGCGCCGCTTCACCGCACGCACGCGGCTGGTCGTCGCGACGGAGGGCATCCTCACCGCGCGACTCCAGTCCGATCCGCTGCTGAGCGACTTCAACGTGGTCATCCTCGACGAGTTTCATGAGCGCAGCATCCACGCAGATCTGGCTCTGGCCCTGGTGAAGCAGGCGGCAGACTCGCGCGACGATCTCGCGATCGTCGTGATGTCCGCGACCATGGACGCAGAACCCGTCTCGCGCTTCCTCGGCGGCGCGAGGATCGTCCAGATCGACGCGCGGCGTCATCCGATCGACGTCCGGTATTCCGCGAACATGACCATGGTCGAGGCGATTCGTGTCACGTCGCGCGACGCCACGGGACATCTGCTCTGCTTCCTCCCGGGAGCGAGAGAGATCGAGGACGTCCGGCGCGCGATTCCGGGCGCACTCCCACTTCACGGCTCTCTAGCCGTCGACGCTCAGGAGCGCGCACTCGCACCGTCCGGTGAGCGGAAGATCATCCTGGCGACGAACGTCGCCGAGACTTCGCTGACCGTTGAAGGCGTGACGGACGTCATCGACGCCGGCCTGCAGAAAGTTCTTCACTTCGACGCCGAGACCGCGCTCGATCACCTCATCACCGAGCACATCTCTCTCGACTCCGCCGATCAGCGCTCGGGCCGTGCCGGACGAACGCAGCCGGGACGCGCCCTGCGCCTGTGGGACGAGCGAATGATTCTGCGCCCGCATCGCGAGCCCGAGGTGCGGCGCGTCGATCTCGCCTCGGCCGCGCTGGACATCTTCGCGTGGGGCGGCGATCCCCGTACGTTCGAATGGTATGAGCGTCCGCCCGACGCTCGCATCGACGCGGCCGTGGAGCTGCTGCGGAGACTGGGGGCGATGGACCCGCGCATGGCGGAGCGCCTGCGCGCGATTCCGCTGCACCCGCGCCTGGCGCGTGTGCTCGTCGAGGGGGGCGCCGCGGCGGTGCGTGTTTGCGCGCTGCTGTCCGAAGATGTGCGCGGGATTGGCAGCGGCGATGCACTCACGCTCGCGGACTCGCCACGCCTCGACTTCGCCGCGCGCGAACTCGCGCGATTCGCACAAGGAACCGGCGATGTCCGTCGCGCACTGCTGACCGGCTTTCCCGATCGTGTGGCCATGCGACGCGAGCCGGGCTCCCTGCGCCTCCTCCTTTCGAGCGGCACCGGCGCAGCGTTGACCAGGGAGAGCGGCATGCACTCAGGCGAGCTCCTCGTGGCGCTCGATGTCAGCGGAGGAGGGGAATCGCTCGTGCGCATTGCGAGCATCGTCGAGCGCGACTGGCTCGCTCCGACACACGAAGACGTCGTGCACACGCTGCGAGATGACGGAACTGTGCGCGCGACGAAGCGCGTCTGGTATGACCATCTGCTCCTGCGCGAGTTCAACGTCACGCCCGATCCGGAGGAAGTGTCTCGCCTTACCCCGAAGAAAGGGCTCTCACCGGAACTTCAACTGCGGCTCACCTTCGCCGGGCTCGCAGAGCCCGACCATCGCCTTTCACCGGAGCGTCTCGATCGGCTCGCGCCAGCGCGTCTCGATCTGCCCAGCGGCAGGACCGCGGCCCTCCTGTATCGCGAAGACGGCTCCGTCCTGGCGTCCGTGAAGCTGCAGGAGCTCTTCGGCCTGGCAGACACGCCCCGCCTCGGCCCCAGGCAGGTGCCGGTCACGTTCGCCCTGCTGTCTCCCGCGGGCAGGCCCGTGCAGGTCACGAGCGACCTGCGCAGCTTCTGGAACTCCGGCTATCAGCAGGTGCGCAGGGAGCTGCGCGCCCGCTACCCGAAGCACCCCTGGCCGGACGATCCCTGGACGGCC
>JANMSA010000894.1:0-5215 GCA_031388865.1 Acidobacteriota bacterium
GCCAACGCCATCAACGACAAGTTCCAACTCGACCTCACGCCCATTCTCTTCTTCGACTATCCGTCCATCGGTGAGATCGCGCGAAACCTCGTCGACGAGCGGAAGGCGGACCTCCTCCCGTTCTATCGCCCCGCCGGTTCCACAGCGCCAGCCGCCCCGCATGCGTCGGTCGCACCGGCGCCTCAGGCCGTGTTCGAGATCCGCAAAGCGTGGGCGCCGCTCTCGATCGACAACATGGATAGCGAGCGCCCGGCCGGTGCGTCGGCGGGCGGCGGCTTTTCGCCGGCACTGCGCTTCGTCCGTCATCCGATCGCCATCGTCGGCATGAGCGGCGTGATGCCGCAATCGGAAGACCTCGAGGCGTTCTGGGAAAACCTGGTCAATTCGCGAGACCTGATCACTGTCATTCCTCCCGATCGCTGGCGCTGGGAGGACTATTACGGCGATCCGCTCAAGGAGGCGAACAAAACGAACTCCAAATGGGGCGGTTTCATGAAGGAGGTCGACAAGTTCGACCCGCTCTTCTTCGGCATCTCGCCGCGCGAAGCGCAGATGATGGACCCGCAGCAGCGGATCTTCCTCGAGCACGTCTGGAAAGCGATCGAGGACTCGGGGCACAGAGTGTCCGAGCTGGCAGGCAGCAGGACGGGCGTCTTCGTCGGCGTGGCTACGAATGACTATCTGGAAGTGCTGACCGGACGCGGCGCCGTGCTCGATGGCTACAGTGCCTCCGGCAACTCGCATTCCATCCTGGCCAACCGCGTCTCCTTCCTCCTCGGACTGCGCGGCCCCAGCGCACCGCTCGACACCGCCTGTTCCAGCTCGCTGGTGGCCCTGCATCGCGCCATCGAATCGATTCATACCGGCAGCTGCGACGCGGCCATCGTGGGGGGCGTCCACGTCATGCTCAGTCCGGCGGCCTACATCTCATTCGGGATGGCCGGCATGTTGAGCGGCGACGGCAAGTGCAAGACGTTCGACAAGCGGGCCAACGGCTATGTGCGCGGGGAGGGCTGTGGCGCGTTGTTCGTCAAATCGCTGGCTGCGGCAGAGGCCGATGGAGATCACATCTATGCGGTCATCAAAGCCACGGCCGAGAATCACGGAGGACGCGTCACGGCCTTGACGGCGCCCAATTCCGTCGCCCAGGCGGAACTGCTGGTCGAAGCGTATGAGAAAGGGCACGTCGATCCGACCACAGTCGGCTACATCGAGTGCCACGGCACCGGTACAAGCCTCGGCGATCCGATCGAAACACAGGCGCTGGCGAAGGCGTTTGCGGAGCTGTACAAGCGCCACGGCAAAGCGCCCGCCACCACGCCGCACTGCGGCCTCAGCTCGGTCAAGACCAACATCGGCCACCTGGAGACCGCGGCCGGAATAGCAGGCATCTTGAAGGCGCTGCTCGCACTGCGGCATCGGCAGATCCCGGCCAACCTCCACCTTGAAGAGATCAATCCGTACATCAACCTGAGCGGCACGCCCTTCTATATCGCGGACAAGCTCACGCCGTGGCAGGCGCCGCAAGGTGCAGATGGAGCGCCGCTTCCGCGCAGAGTGGGCGTCAGCTCATTTGGCTTCGGCGGCGCGAATGCCCACGTGGTCCTGGAGGAATACGTCTCACGCAAAGGCGCGGTTCTGGCGGAAACCGGAGAACCGCACCTGTTCGTCCTCTCCGCAAAGGATGAGGAGCGCCTCACCGCCTACATGCAGTCGATGCACGCGTACTTGGCGAAGGCCGACGTCGCGCTGATCGACCTTGCCTTTACGCTGCAGGTGGGCCGTGACGAGATGCCGGAGCGCATTGCGCTCGTGGCGTCGAGCATGGACGAGCTCCGGCAGAAGCTCGGGGTGATGGTCGAGGGCGGCGCCAGACCGGAGAGCAGCCACCGGAATCGCGTGCGTAAGAACGACGCGCATACAGAGGACCAAGCGCACCTTGCTGCGCTGCTCGGAACGCGCGATCTCGAGCGTCTCGCGGCATTGTGGGTGACGGGAGCCAGGATCGACTGGGGCCTGCTGTACCGGTCGGGCCGGCCGCAGCGCGTGGCGGCGCCGACGTATCCGTTCGCCAGAAAGCGGTATTGGGCGGAGGGGGCGGAAGGAGAGGTGGCGCGCGAGTCGCAGCCGCACGAGAGCACTTCCGTTTTGCATCCGCTGGTCCATCGCAATGTGTCGACCTTCGAGGAGCAAAAATTCGCCACCCGCTTTTCCGGACAGGAGTTCTTCTTCACCGATCACGTCGTCGAGACGCAGAAGATCCTTCCCGGCGTGGCCTATCTGGAGATCGCCCGAGCGGCGGGAGAGCTTGCTGCCGGCGAGCAGGTGCGCGTCATTCGCGATCTGGTCTGGGAGCGTCCGTTCCTCATCGACAGCGAAGCGAAGGAGATCGAGGTTGCGCTGACGCCCTCCCGGAACGAGGTGAAGTTCTCGGTCCGCACCGTCGGCGAGGGGTCGGCGATCACGCACTGTACGGGGAAGCTGGCGTACGACGTGAGTGTGGCCGCGCCCGAGCGCCTCGACATTGCTGCGATCCGCGCCCGGTGTGCCGAGCAGGTGCTGTCGCGCCACGAGCTTTATCCGTTCCTGAGCAGCGTGGGATTGAAACTTGGGCCCGGCTTCCAGATCGTGCAGAGCATTTACGCTACGGAAACGGAGTCGCTGGCCATTCTTCAATTGCCCGAGCACCTGCGGGGCGACGTGGACCGCTTCTGGCTACACCCGGCCTTGATGGATGGTTCGTTGCACACGGCCATCGGGCTGATGAAGGCGAACGGAATGGACGTGCCGATGAGCCTTCCGTACTCGGTCGCCGAAGTGCAGATCCTCCGTCCGCTGCGCGATCTTCATTACGGGTACGCAACCTGGGGTGACGACGCGAAAGGCCGTCCCGACCGCGGGAAAGTCACGTTCCATCTGCTCGACAAGGAGGGCCGCGTCCTCGTGCGCCTGAAGGATTTTGTCTCCAAGGCGCTGCCCGGCGCGGCGACGGCCACTCTGGTGCGGCCGAAGAGTGCAGCCGCGCCGGAAGAGGTATTGCAGACATTGCTTCCGGTCTGGAATCCGGCGCGCATCGAGCCGGGGATGCGGGTGGCGGTTCCAGAGTTGTCCCGCATTCTCCTGCTGGGCGATACCACGCAATTCCAATGGGTGGTCCGCTCGTATCCGGGTGCCGAGTTGTTATCCCTCCCTGCCGATGCCGGCGTAGAACGGATTGAGACTGCGCTCGCTGGCCGTGCCTTCGATCAGTTGCTCTGGATCGCGCCCGACGTACATGATTCACGCGACGCCGGGGCGCGCATCATTGAAGAGCAGGAGCTGGGCGTACTCGCCCTCTTCCGCATCATCAAAGCATTGCTGCACCTCGGCTACGCAAACAAAAAGCTGCAATGGACGCTCATCACCGCACACACGCAGCGTGTGACCAGCGTCGAGCCGATCCAGCCCGCGCACGCGGGCGTGGTCGGCCTCATCGGCAGCCTCGCCAAAGAAGCTCCGCATTGGGATCTGCGGCTCCTCGACGTCGACTCACTGGCAGCGGTGTCCGCGCGCGAATGCCTGTCGCTGCCGTGGGACCAGCAGGGCGACGCGCTCACACATCGTCGCGGTGAGTGGTGGCGCCAGGGTCTGGCGCTCGTGGCATCGATGCCGGAAGCGCCCCTCGCGTATCGTCAGGACGGCGTCTACGTCGTCATCGGCGGCGCGGGTGGGGTCGGAGAGGTATGGAGCCGCTTCATGATCGAGCACCATCGCGCCCACATCGTCTGGATCGGCCGGCAGGCGTACACCGCGACCATCGAAGCGAAGGTCGAGGCCCTGTCGCGCCTCGGTCCCGCTCCTCTCTACATCTCCGCCGATGCCACCGACTTCGCGGCACTGGAGCATGCCCGCCAAACGATCCTGGCGATGCATCCGGTCATTCACGGCGTGGTGCATTCCGCGATCGTGCTGCGCGACCAGAGTCTGGCGCGCATGGACGAGGCGGCGTTCCGTGCCGGGCTGGCGGCCAAGGTCGACGTCAGCGTGAACATGGATCGCGTGTTCGGGGGCGACGCGCTCGATTTCATGCTGTTCTTCTCATCGATCATCTCCGTGGTCAAGTCGCCTGGCCAGTCGAATTACGCCGCCGGCTGCACGTTCAAGGACAGCTTCGCGCACAGTCTGCAGCAGCGGCGACCGTACCCCGTGAAGATCATGAACTGGGGTTATTGGGGCAATGTCGGTGTGGTGGCTGACGAGTCGTACAACAAACTCATGCGACAGGTCGGCATCGGCTCGATCGAGCCGCAGGAGGGGATGACGATGCTGCAGGTGCTGGTCGGCTCCGACCTGCCGCAGCTGGCCGTCATGAAGACCGTCGACCGCCGGGCCAACGCGGCGCTCAATCTCTCCGATTCGTTCACGTACTATCCGCGAACCGTGCCGCCGCTTGGGCAGCCGGCCTCGCGCGCCCTCACCTCAGACGCATCCCTCTGACGTGGCCACGTCACCCGCACGCCTCCGGCGTCCATCAGGAGATCCAATTCCAATGGCCTACACCATTGCTGCTCTCGAAGCAGAACAGCCCAGCCGGGAGATGACCGGCCTGGTGACCGCGATTCTCGCGTCCAGTCTCCGGTCGATCGGTCTATTCCGCGACGGCAGAACGACCATCGCTGCCCTCGCTCTGGAGAAACCTCCCGCTCCGTACTACGAGCGTTGGCTGCGCAGCAGCATCGACTACCTCCAGCAACAGAACCTCCTCGGCAGCGACGCGACGTTCGCCGACGTCCGGGAGCTCGCGGAGCTGTGGGGGGAGTGGGACGCGCGGCGGTCCTCCTGGGCCACCAACACCAATACGCAGGCACAGAGCGCACTTCTGGAGGCTTGTCTGCGCGCGCTGCCGGCAATCCTCAGCGGCAGACAGCGGGCCACCGACGTGATGTTCCCGAATTCTTCAATGCATCTGGTCGAAGGAATTTATCGCACCAATCCTCAGGCGAATCATTTCAATGAGATTCTCGGCCAGACGCTGAGCGGCTGCATCGAACAACTCCTGCAGGTCGATCCGGAACGGAAGATCCGCATGATTGAGATCGGTGCGGGAACGGGTGGCACGACCGCGACACTCCTGCCGATGCTGAAGGGCCAGCCAGTGGCGGAGTACTGCTACACCGATCTGTCGCGCGCATTTCTGATGCACGCGGAGAAGAGTTTCCTCCCTCAATTTCCCGCG
>JANMSA010000895.1:0-2346 GCA_031388865.1 Acidobacteriota bacterium
CGGTTCTGGCGACTGTTCTCGCTACACGTGTGGGCGGTCCCGGACGTGGCGACGATGCTTCCGATGTGCGGGTTGGCCAGAACGTTTACCCTGGGAAAAGGGGTTTCGCGGTCGCGAGTACGTCGTGGTCCTCGACGGCGACCGCGAAACCCCTTTGCCCTGGGTAAACGTTCTGGCCAACCCGCACTTCGGAAGCATCGTCGCCACGTCCGGGACCGCCCACACGTGGAGCGAGAACAGTCGCCAGAACCGCTTGACCCCGTTCGCAAACGACCCCGTGACCAACCCGACCGGGGAGGCCATTTTCATCCGTGACGAAGACGGTGGCGCGATCTGGGGCGCTACACCGTCCCCCCTGAAGCGGACGTCGCGCTCGCCGCGCTGGGTCGTTCGCCATGGAGCGGGTGTCACGCGATTCGAGCGGGTCGCGCACGGCATCCAGCAGGAACTGGCCGTCTTCGTTGCGCGGGAGGAGCCTGTCAAGCTGTCCCTGCTGACGCTGACGAACCGCTCGGACAAGGCACGGCGTCTCACGCTTCTCTCTTACAACGAGTGGTCCCTCGGGCCTCCGAGACCGGGCGGTCCACGCCTCGTGATGACGGAGCGTGACGACGAGAGCGGCGCGATCCTGGCGCGAACCCTTTACGACGAGTTCCGGGAACGGGTCGCCTTCGCCGCGGTGAGTGAGCCCATCGTCTCCGCCACGGGCGACCGGCTGGAGTTCCTGGGGCGAAACGGCTGCCTGGCCCGGGCGGCGGCACTCGGGCGCGCGACGCTGGGGAACCGCTTCGGCGCAGGGTTGGACCCCTGCGCGGCATTACAGACCGTCATCGATCTGGGACCTGGCGAGACACGCCGCATCGTTTTCTCTCTTGGACAGGGCCGCGATTCGGAGGAAGCCCGCGCACTTGCGAAACGCTATTCCGGCACGACCGCGCTTACAAATGCACAAGCGGAGCTCGCGACGGTGGAGGACTACTGGAATCAAACGCTCGACGCCGTGAAGGTAACCACCCCCGACGATTCCTTCGACATCCTGGTAAACCGATGGCTTCTGTACCAGGATCTGGCCTGCCGGCTCTGGGCGCGGTCGGGCTTCTACCAGTCGAGCGGAGCGTATGGCTTCCGCGATCAGCTGCAGGACGTTCTGGCTCTTACGTTCACTCGTCCCGAGCTGACACGCGAGCACATTCTTCGGAGTGCCGCGCGCCAGTTCGTTGAGGGTGATGTCCAGCACTGGTGGCACGAGTCGAGCGGCGAAGGAATCCGGACGCGTTGCTCAGACGATCTGCTCTGGCTTCCGTACGCGATCGACGACTACGTAAACACCACCGGGGACCTTGCCGCGCTCGAGGAGCGGGTTGCTTTTCTCGAGGCGCCTCCCGTTCCGCCGGGAGAGCCGGAATCCTTCGGCAAGCCGGTGGTCTCGACCCAGACCGGAACGCTGTTCGAGCACGGAATCCGTGCAATCGAGCGGGCCCTGACCATGGGCGCGCACGGCTTGCCACTCATCGGTAGCGGCGACTGGAATGACGGCTACAACCGGGTAGGCATGGAAGGCCGAGGGGAAAGCGTCTTCGTGGGGTGGCTCCTGTATGGGATCCTCGGCGCCTTCGCGCATCGTTGCGACGAAAGGGGTGACGGGCCTCGTGCGACGAGGTATCGAGCGGAGCGCCAGCGTCTGGGTGCGATGCTCGAGCAGGCATGGGACGGCGAGTGGTACCGGCGCGGCTATTACGATGATGGCACACCGCTGGGCTCTTCCCAGAGCGACGAAGGGAAGATCGACTCGGTAGCGCAGACCTGGGCCGTGCTCTCCGGCGCGGCGCCTCTTCACCGCGCCGAACGAGCGATGGACGCCGTGCGGGCTCACCTCGTGCGTCGTGCGTCGGGAGTCATTCTTCTGTTGTCCCCCCCGTTTGATAGGTCGGCCGCCGACCCGGGTTACATCAAAGGCTATGTTCCGGGAATCCGGGAGAACGGCGGACAGTACACGCATGCCGCAGCCTGGGTCGTCCTCGCGCTCACACGGCTGGGGAGCGGTGACGAAGCGGTCGAGCTCTTCCACATGCTCAATCCGATCAATCACTCCCGCAACGCGAACGACGTTCAGAAGTACAAGACCGAGCCATATTCGGTCGCCGGAGATGTCTACGACCACCCGTCCCATCGCGGGCGCGGCGGCTGGACGTGGTACAGCGGGGCGGCCGGCTGGATGTATCGGGTGGGCCTGGAGGGAGTGCTCGGCCTGACGCGCCGGGGCGCCTACTTCACAGTGAATCCCTGTATTCCCTCGTCCTGGCCGGGTTTCACCATCGAATGGCGTCTTGCCACGACCCGCTTCAC
>JANMSA010000908.1:0-4184 GCA_031388865.1 Acidobacteriota bacterium
ACCGACAACCGACAACCGACAACGGACAACCGACAACCGACAACTGACAACCGACAACCGACAACGGATCGACACAACACCAGCAACCAGCAACCAGTGAACCAGTCAACCTCGAGCAGAACACGCTACGACGTTCCGCCGCTCTTCCGTTCCTGCGCCATGCGCTCGCGCTCTTCCGCGCGCTCGGCGCGGCGTTGATTCGCTTCTGCCTTGAGGCGCAACGCGATCGCGGTTCCAGTGTCGGTCGTGGCCAGTCCGCCTTCCGCCGTTTCGCGCAGTCCGCGTGGCAGGGAGCGGCCGATGCGCACCATCGCCTCGACGATCTCGTCCATCGGGATGATGGTCTCCACGCCTGCGACCGCGAGCTGCGCCGCGGTCAGCCCATGGACGGCGAAGAGCGCGTTGCGCTTGACGCAAGGCACTTCCACGAGGCCGCCCACCGGATCGCAGACCAGGCCGAGGGTGTTTTTGAGTGCGAGCGCGGCGGCGTGGATGCATTGGCGGTTGGTTCCGCCGACCATATACGCAACGCCGGCAGCGCCCATCGCCGACGCGACGCCGATTTCGTTTTGACAGCCTCCCGCGGCGCCGGAAATGTTCGCCGACAGCGCGATGATCGAGCCGACTCCCCCCGCGACGACGAGCGCACGCACGGTGGTTTCCGGATCGATGTGACGTTCCTCCTCGAGCGCGAGAAGCATGCCCGGAACCACGCCACCCGCTCCGGCGGTGGGGGCCGCCACGATCACGCCCATGCGCGAGTTCTCCCCCATCACGGCGAGCGCATAGATCTCCGCCTTCACCGTCAGCGGATCGAGAAACGTTCGTCCCTCGATGAACGCCTGCTGCAGCAGCCGGGCCTCGCTGCCGACCAGGCGACCCATCGAGGCCCCGTCGCTGTTCCTGCCCCGCTCGACACAGTCGCGCATGACCGCCCGGCGCTTGCGCAGCGCCTCCAGGATGTGCTCCGCGGGCACGGCATGCTCCTGCTCATCCGTCTCCAGGAAAACGTCGGCCAGGTCGCGGCCGGCGGCGAGCTCTTCGAGGTGCTTGAACGATTCGATCATTGGCTTGGTCTCTAACACGCGAATCGTATGACGGATTCGCGTGGCGATTCGCCACCGGCGGCGAGGCCTCAGGGAATCCTGTCGAGGTAGCGCGCGTCTGTAACGTCCGGGAGGGAGCAGATGCGATGGAGGGCGCTCTTCGCCAGCGGCGAATCCACATCCACCTGCATGAACGCGTCCTTGCCACGCTGCTTGCGGGAGCAGGAGAGCGAGGCGATGTTGATCTCTTCTTCGGCAATCAGAGTGGCCACTTCCGCGATCATGCCGGGGCGGTCGCGATAGAAGAGCAGAAGAGTCGGCGAGTCCCCCTTGAACCGCGTCTGAAACCCGTTGATGTTGAAGACTTCGATCACGCCACCGCCGATCGAGGAGCCCACGATCTCGACTTTCCTGCTTCCGCCCTCGATCTCCACCCGAACCGTGTTCGGATGCACGTCGCCGAGGTCTTCTTCGGAGAATTCGATGTCGATCCCCATCTGCTCCGCGATGCGGATGGCCTCCGGAATGCTCGGGTCGTCGACATTGAGACCGATCGAGCCGCCCACCAGCGCAAAGTCCGACCCATGGCCCCTGTAAGTGGAGGCCAGCGGCGGGTGCAGGTAGAAGTGCACCGCCGACGGATCCTCATCGAGAATCTCGCGCGCGACGCGGCCGAGCCGGGCCGCTCCCGCGGTGTGCGAGCTCGAGGGGCCGACCATGACGGGACCCATGACGTCGAGGATGCTGACTTTGCGGTCGTGGCGAACGGCCATGCTGTCAGTCTATACCTCCACTCCTTGCACCCGCACGAGCCCGGTCTGCTAGTGTGGTGTCTCGCAAATAGCGATGCGGTATTCAGTGGGATGAAGGTTCGATGGCGAGCCGACGCGACACAGGCGATGCGGTGTCATCGTTGAGGAGCGGCGGCGAAGCAAGCGGGCCTTCAGCGCGCTAAAGACTGCATAGCTATTTGTGAGACACCACACTAGACTCCGCGCCGTCGTCCAATGACTGAACGTCCGATCATTCTCGTCGTCGACGATGACGCGCCCATCCTCCTTCTCATGCGCAATCTCTTGCGCGAGTTCGGGTTCGCGCCACTCACCGCCGCCAGCGGCCATGAGGCCATCGCCGAGGCACAGCGGTGCACGCCGGACCTGGTGCTGCTGGATCGGAACATGCCGGGCATGAGCGGTGATGAGGTCGTCGCGGCGATGCGCGGGCACAGCGCGCTCACGGACGTGCCGGTCCTGATGCTCACCGGAGAGCCGATGGCGCCAGCCGAAATCGCACGCCTCGGGATCACCGGCGCCATTCTCAAGCCATTCGACATCACCGCTCTGGTCGGGACCATCCGCGCCACTTTGAGTCAGTAGACGGCAATGAGCATCCGATCACTGCCGCTGCCTACCCCGCACCAGCCTCTGCTTCAAACTCCTGCCTGCAGCTACTGCATACTGCCTACTGCTTTTGCTAGAGTGCGGCCATGACTCAGCAGAGCATCGACGACCTCGTTCATGCCGCCGTTTTCAGCGGCGATGCCGCGGCGAAGGCAGAAGCGCGTAAGCAGATCCATCTGCGCGCCCGGCAGGCTGGAGCAGTGCCATCCTCGATCGCGCCGCTCTATCGCGCGATCGGCAGCGGCGAGGTCACCCGCAGGTTCACGGTCCCCGCGTTCAACATCCGAGCGCTGACGTACGACGTGGCGCGCTCTCTCTTCCGCGTCGCCATGCGCCACGACGCCGGCCCGTTCATTTTCGAGATCGCACGCTCGGAGATCGGTTACACCGAGCAGCGTCCCGGCGAGTACGCGGCGTGCGTGCTCGCGGCCGCTCTCGCGGAGAACTACAAGGGCCCGGTCTTCATCCAGGGCGATCACTTTCAGGCCAGCGCGAAGAAGTGGACCACGCCGGAAGGGAAAGCGTCGGAGATCAAGGCGCTGGAATCGCTCATCGACGAGGCCATCGCCGCCGAGTTTTACAACATTGACATCGACACCTCCACGCTGGTCGACCTCTCGTTCGATACCCGCGACGAGCAGCAGCGCGAGAACTACCTCTACACGGCTCACCTCACCCGTCACATTCGCGCACGCCAGCCGCGCGGGATCGAGGTCTCCATCGGCGGTGAGATCGGGGAAGTCGGCAAGTACAACACGCAGCCGGACGAGGTGCGCGCCTATATCGACGGCGTGAAGCGGGAGCTCGGTGATGCGGGCATGGCCAAGATCTCCGTACAGACCGGGACGTCACACGGCGGCGTCCCCATGGCCGATGGCTCGATCGAAGAGGCGAAGATCGACTTCGACGTGCTGCGCGAGACGACCAGGATCTGCCGCAGCGAGTACGGCATCGCGGGCGCGGTCCAGCATGGCGCATCCACCCTTCCCGAGTCTGTCTTCAACAAGTTCCCGGAGAGTGACGCGGTGGAGATCCATCTGGCCACCGGCTTTCAGAACATGATCCTCGACGCGCCTTCACTGCCCGCGGACATGCGGGACGCCATCCGCACCTTCTGCTTCGAGAACTGCGCCGATGAGCGCAAGAGCGGAGAGACCGATGAGCAGTTCGTCTACAAGACCCGCAAGAAGGCAATCGGACCTTTCAAGCAGCGCATGTGGGACCTGCCCGCGGAAGCGAAGCAGCCGATCATCGACGCCATCGAGCAGAAGTTCGAATTCCTGCTGGAGAAGCTCGCCGTGTACGGAACACGCGACCTGGTGGACAAATACATCGCGTCGTCGGAACTGCCCGAATATTCAGCCGCGTCCGCGGAGCTCACAGCCGCAGCGGTGGTCGATCCGAACGAAGGGGAGTGAGGCTTCGCGTTACTGGTTGCTGGTTGCTGGTTGCTGGTGCTGGTTGCTGGTTGCTCGTTGCCAGTCATCAGTGATCGGTTGTCCACGCAAAGTGTCGCAAGAGCGCGAACTCACCGATGCGCAACTCGTGATTGCTCACAGCCGCTGGAGGCGGCTCGTAGGGTAGCCGGTGGTGCGAGCAAAGCGAGCGACCACCGGTCGGGCACGACCAGGGATTGACGACCCCGGCAGGGGTCGCGGAAGCACTGGCGATGCCCCTCGCACAGAAAGCAGTACGCGACCCTTCAGGGTCGGTTCCTTTGCCACACTTGCAATTCGGT
>JANMSA010000979.1:0-3836 GCA_031388865.1 Acidobacteriota bacterium
CTTCGGGCCTGCCAGTCCCTGCGAGGCCTTCGATATCCGGTTTTCGTCCGCTCCGAGCAGTCGCACGATGGCGCTCTGTCTCCGCTCCTGCAATCGCAGGATGAGGTGGAGACCTGGGTCGGCCGTGCCCTGGCTTTGGGACGATCTCTGTCCGATCTCATGGTGGTTGAGTTTTGCGAGACCTCGGACGCCACGGGCTGGTATCGCAAATACGCGGCGTTCTTCCTGGATGGCCACATCGTGCCACGGAGCATGAACTACGGTCGCAACTGGGTGCTCAAGTCCCAGGGAAACGAGTTCACGATGTCGATGGCGTCGGAGGAGCTCGACTACGTTCGCAGCAACCCGCACGAAGAGGAGTTGAAGGAGATCTTCTCGATCGCGGGGATCGACTACGGCCGCATCGACTACTCCATCAAGGATGGCCGCGTGCAACCGTGGGAGATCAACTTGAATCCCACCATTGGCAGGGGACGGAGACCGTCCCGCCGCCACCTCGAGCCCGGGATTCGCGAGGTTCGCGAGAAGACGAACGCGGCTTTCTACGCACGCTTCAACGAGGCGTGGGCTGCCACTGCCGCTGGATCCCCACGCGTGGACGATCTCCCGCCACTCCGGGTGCACGTGGCCCGGGCGGTGCTCGGACCGGCGCGTGCGGAGGTGCGCCGGCGCTGGCGCACGCGCGCCGTAATCCTCCAGGCGGGCGTCGATCTGATGAAGCCCCTCATGAAAACAGCGGCGCGGCCGTTTCTACAAAAGCTCTATCACCTCCCCAGGCGGCTCGTGCAGGGAAACGCGGGAGCGCTGTTCAGGATCGTTGCACGCCGGGCCCGATCGAAACGTTGACGCAGCGTTAGCCCCGCTTTCGCGTCAACAGGGCTCGCGCGAAGCTCACGGACTCACCAGCCAGCGACGCGCCATGGCCGGCCAGGACGAGCGGAAAGGTGAGCATCAATGAGCCCAGCTCACCCGCCCGCAGGCAATGCACGACCACATGACCGGTGATCTTCAGCAGCCGCACTGGCAGAACCGACACGGCGAGATAGAGCGCCACCCTCCCCCTTCCCTCGAGCCAGCCGGCGCGCATCTTTCCGAAGATCACGCCTCTCACATACCGCTCCGCAAAAAACTCGCGGAGCGACTGCGTGTGGTGATGCGCGCCCACTGCCGACGGAACGAAAGTCAGTTGCCTGCCCTGTGCGATCAACGATCGGTTCAGCTCCACGTCGGCAACATACCGATCCCCGCGAACACCCCCGGCGCTCTCGAAGTCCGCGCGAGAGAGGAGGAGGTTGGCAGTGGGTCCGGAGTCGATGACGCGCACGCGGCCCCCCGGCAGGAACTTGGCAAACTTGCAGAGGTGCATGCCCCGATCGCGGAGGCGTGAGCCATGACAGGCGATCGCGCCCACGATCACCTGGGAGGTCTGGTCGTATGCCGAGACCAGTTCGGCCAGCCAGTCCGGTCGCGGGTATACGTCGGCATCCAGACAGGCCAGAAGCTCGCCACGGGATCGGGCGATCCCACGGTTCCGGGCCTCTTGTGGGTAAAGCCGAGACGGACTGTGCACGAATCGGATCTCGGGAAATTGCGATGCGATCCGAACGGTCTCCTGATCGGGAGAGCTGTCGATCAGGATGACCTCGAAGTCGCGGTACGTCTGCCGGCGCAACGCCTCGAGACATCCACGCACCGTCTCGGCTGCTCTAAAGGCGGCGATCACCACGGAAACGCGTGGGGTGGGCGTCATCGGGAATGGGTGATTATGGCAGAGCACCCATCCCCGCAAAGGGCGCTCCGCAAAAGTCGCTGAAGATCTGCGTTGGAGCGGGTGCTCTATACTCGCCCTTCCGAGGATTCCCCCATGCTCCCATCGTTCCCCTACCCCGTCCGTCCGCGCTTCCTTCTCATCGCCGTCGTCATCCTTGCCGTTACTTTCCCTTCCACAGCGCAGCCGCGCCTCGTCAAGGACATCAACGTGCAGATATCTCCTGTCGGTTCAGCGCCTGCGGGACTCCGCTCGATCGGCAACGTCACCTTCTTCTACGCGAATGACCCGCTGACTGGGTACGGGCGGCGTTCTGTTCCCCGCGAACGATCGCGCTGCGGGGACCGAGCCATGGATCACCGACGGCACGACTGCCGGCACTCGAATGTTGAGGAACATCGCGCCGGACACCCGCCTCGGATCGCATCCGCGCGAGCTCAGGAACACCGGCGGGCGTCTTTTTTTTAACGCCTCGGACGGCACCACCTCGGTGTGGATGAGTGACGGGACGACCGAGGGCACGTCGCGTCTGAACGTTTCAGGGCTGAAGCCGGGGCCGGCTGTCGCCAGCGGAAACCTTTATTACTTCGTGAACGGATCGCTTCCGGCGCTCGAGCTCTGGCGGACCGACGGGACGGTCCCGGGCACGTCTCGTCTGCGCAGGCAGGTTCGCCTACTTCTCGTCGTACTCGCAGGGCAGGATCACGCGAAACGTAGAGCCGTGTCCCGGCTTGGTCGCAAGCTCCAGGCTCGCCCCCAGCAGCTCGCAGAGCCGCTTGACGATCGCCAACCCAACGCCTTCGCCATGCTGTTCGGTTGCCGGCGCGTCGCCCGAACCGGAAGCGGATGTCGCCGCGGCCCTCATGTCGCGCCTGCGGTCCGTGCTCGCGTCTCTAGCCTCATCAGCGACCTCGGTTGCATCGTGCAACTCCTGCGCGAACGCGGCGGCGTGGTCCTGGTCGATTCCCGCGCCGGTGTCCTGGACGGAAAATGTCCAGCGGACCGTGTCACGAGTTTGATCGAGCCCCCAGCTCACAGAGATCCCACCGCGCTCCGTATACTTCACCGCGTTGAGAAGCAGGTTCTGAACGATGCGCAGGATTTTTGGCTTGTCGCCCTCGACCGGGAGCGTCCCAGGGCCGTCCATCTTCAGGAACAAGCCCCGATCCGTCGCCGCGGCCTGAGATGCGGTGCAGAAATCGCGCAGCAGCACCGCGGCGTCGAACGAGGTCAAGGTACGCTGCTCGTGGCCCGCTTCGAGACGGGCCAGGCTCAGCAGGTCATTCAGCATCTCGTTGAGCGATGACACGCCTTTGCTGAGCATCTCCGCGACCTCGGCGCGCACGACCTCGGGGAGTGATGCGCCGCTGGCGTTGAGCGTGGCGGCGCCTTTTACTACGGTGACGCTGCCACGAAGATCATGCGCCGCGGTCCGCCAGGCCTCGGCGCGTGACTGCTCCATCGCATGGAGCGCCGCCAGCGCCTGCTCTAACGCATTGACGTGGCCGGCCGACGCCGCCTGCTGGAGACGGCTGTACTGCGTCGCGCTGGACGTGATGCCATCCGCACACAACTGAGACCAGATGCGGCGCGCATTCGGCATCACGCTCGGCTCGAGCAAGGGATGGTCCATTGCGTAGCGTTCCAGTTCGGCCGCGACGCACATCTGCAAGTATCCCCACTCGCGGAGGACTTCGCTCAGCGAATAGCCCTGCTGCCACCGTTGCACGCCGTGATCGGCGACCTTCTCGGCTTCCTCCTGCACGGCGATGGCGCCCGGCACTTCCGGCCACTCCTGGAGGCTGTTCGAGAGCGAGTCGAGAACGGCGGGGATGTGATCAATGAATTGCGTGCGAGAAAGCGAGGCGGCGACGTTCCGGCCCGGCACGACCTCGCCGTAAGCGCGCCACGCTTCCAGGATCAAGTTCCGTCGTGACAGCAGTTCCCCTGCGAGCGCGCTCAGTTGCTCTCGCGCCGGATTCGCCGGAAATACGACGTGAATGTCCTTCCCGTCCCGAGTAGAGCCCGCCATGCCGATCGTTCCTAGCGCGACTCGTGCCACCGATGG
>JANMSA010001001.1:0-6353 GCA_031388865.1 Acidobacteriota bacterium
AGAACACGAATCCGACATGGCTCGCGCCGTGCCGGATCGCGGCGTCGAGCGTCGCGGGGGTCGAAAGGCCGCAAATCTTGGCGGTGGTCATGGATTTCCTTCAGTGCCCCTTGGCCAACGGAGCGTGAACCGACTTCGCCTTCTTGAGCTTCTCCAGCGGCTTGTGGCAGGTGAAGCAGAGGGCATCGCCGTCTTTGCGCAGGCCTTTGGCGTTGGTTGCGGTGTGCGGCTCGTGACACTGGATGCACTGTCCCTTCTGGACCGGACGATGCACGACCGGCTTGACCAGCTCCTTCGCGATTCCCGCATGGCAGGGCGTGCAGAGTGTGGACCCGACGCGCGAGACGGCGTGCTGGCCGCGCCCCGCGTGGGGCGTGTGGCAGGCGAGACACTCGCCCTTCTTCGCAGGTGCGTGGACCCAGGTGCCTTTCTGGTACTTCTCGGCGATGTCGCCGTGGCATGTGATGCAGAGTGCGACTCCCTCTGCCTTGAGAGCGACGGCGGCATTCGGCTTGGCAGCGGTCGTGTGACAGGAGGCGCAGTCGGCGTCCACGAACGGTTTGTGTCCGTACGCGTTGAACAGTCCCTTCTTCTGCGAGACGTGCGGGTCGTGACAGGTGGTGCACTCCGCCTTTTCAAGAGGGTGATTGCCGTGAGCCTTCTTCATCGGCTCGGTGCCCGGGGCGTGGCAGCTGGCACACAGCTCCGCGACAGGCTTGCGGAGGAGGGAGGCGCGGTCCGACGAATGCCCGGCGTGGCAGGCGACGCAGTTCCCGTCGGTCACTGGCTTGTGGACACGGGCGCCACCCTTACCCAGGCGTTCCGCCAGATCAGAGTGACAGCCGAGGCACACCAGACGCGCATTTCCCTTCATCGAGGCGGGAGCGGCGGAGCCGTGCACGTCGTGGCAGCTCTCGCACGATCCGGCCAGTACCGGCGGATGGACCGACTTGGCGCCCTTCAACTTCGCCGTGACCTCCGCGTGGCAGGGTTCGCACAGCTTGGACGTCTGGTCTTTGAGGAGCAGATTGCGGTCGCTGGAGTGCGGAGAGTGACAGAGCTGGCAATCGCCAGCGCCCACGGGTGCATGCACGTGATCACCGCGCGACTTGACGAGATCTTCGTGACACTGGAGGCAGAGCTTGTCGGGCGTGGTCCGCAGAAGTTTCGCCTGAGCGGAGGCGTGCGGATCGTGGCATCCCTCGCACTGGCCGCTGGCGACGATCGTATGGACGAACGCGCGAGCGAGCTCCTTCTTCATCCCCTCATGGCAGCCGGTACACGCCTCGGCCCCTTTGCCCTTGATGAGTTTTGCGTTGGAGCTGCCGTGTGCAGCATGGCAGGAGTCGCAGCCAGCCTCGATGGCGGGGTGGACGTTCGTGGCGGCGCGCCACTGCTTCACGGCGTCCGCGTGGCACGTGATGCAGAGTGCCTCCCCGTCGGCCTTGAGCAACTTTCCCGCGGGCGCGGAGTGGGGCGCGTGACACGAAGTGCAGTCGCCCTCGAACGCCGGCTTGTGATGCGAGGTGCCTTTGAGCTCGGTGGCGACGGAGTCGTGGCAGGGGAGGCAGAGCTCTTTCTGAGACGACAGGAGCAGTGCCTTTCGATCCGAGACGTGGGGCGTGTGACAGGTCGAGCAGGATCCGGAGCGAAAGACTTCATGGACGTTCGCGGTCTTCTTGGTCTCTTCTTCCTTGTCCGCGTGACAGGTGAAGCAGATCGATGGATCGTCGCTCGTGAGCTTTGGCGTCTTCGACTCCGACGCCGGCTTGTGGCAGCTCGTGCAGTCGGCGAGCGCCGCATGAACGACGGCGCGCAGAAGTCCCTTGGCCGGACCTCCGTGGGGCGAGTGGCAGGAGGTGCACTCGCGGTCCACCGTGTAGCCGGAATGCACCGGCACAGGGCCGCGGCCTCCTTTGACGTGGCAGCTGGCGCAGAGCTCAGCCGCCGGTTTCGTCAGCCGCCATGCATTCGCACTCGCGTGTGCGTCGTGGCAGTTGAGGCAGTTCTCGGCGGCCGGTTTGTGCATCACGACTGGAGAGAACTTCTTCGCGTCGTGACAGTTGAAGCAAAGGTCATTCGTGGCCTTGCGAAGGAGGTGCGAGGTGTCCGACGCATGCGGTGCATGACACTTCGTGCACTTCCCTGTCGAGACCGGGGAGTGGACGTGGGCCGCCTGGAACTTCTTCTGGGATTCGGCGTGACAGCTATAACAGAGCGCCGGCTCTTCCTGCTGCAGGACGAGCGTGCCGACGACGCCATGCCGCTTGTGGCAGGCCTGGCATCCCTTGTTGTCGCGGAATGGCGCATGCACGTTTTTTCTCGCGGCCTGCTGGAGTACCGGCTTGTGGCACTCGACGCAGTCCTTCGAAGCGAGGCGGCGCGGTGCCGCAGAGTAGGCAGGCACGCTCCCGAGCAACGCGAGGACGAGTCCGGCCAGGGCAGAGACGGAGACCGCTTGGAGATGGCTCTTCACTGGCCGCAAACCTAGCACCCGTCTCGCTCGTTGCCGGTGCGGAGGTCATCCCTTCGCGAGTGACGGGTGTCACTTGCGCAAGTAGCTCCCGGCACGCTCGCGACCGGGTTGGGGGTGCGAGATTTTCCCCACTGGAAGACGCCATGAAGATCCTTCCTCCGCAACCCTCAGTAGCTCCCCGCCCGTTAGCAGGGATGCGTAGGTCCGCGCGGTTTGCGCGCGACTGGCGCATCCGCGCGCTCGTTCCCGTTCTGCTCGTGAACCTGCTGGCGTTCTGGGGACTGTACGCACTCATGAGTCACTTCGCGATCAGGAATCTGGTCCTTGCGCAGAAGGCCGGCGCGTCCGTTCTGTTCAGCGACCTCACGCTGCTCTTCAAGGACGCGACGATCGAGCACCGCGCGGCGACCGTGGAGAGCCGTCTTTCACGGCACGCCGAAGCACACGGGCTGACTGCACTGAGGATTTATGCGCCCAACGGCCGGGTGCTCACGTCGGCGGGCGGCACAGCGTCGCCCGACGCCCTCGCTCAGGTCGATCGCGTGCTCGCCGGAGACTCCGGCGTAGTGTGGTCGCTGGTTCAGAACGACGGTGCGCTGTTTGCGCGTGGGATCGCGAACGAGCGTGAATGCCAGAGCTGCCACGACCCTGGCCGCCTGCCCCTCGGCATCGTGCAGGCCGCGATGAATCTGGGACAGCCCCTCGCCGAGGTGCGAGCGAGTCTGCGTCAGAAGTTCGCGTTTGCGGGCGTGGCCTGGGTGGCGATCATGGGCATCCTCTTCTGGACGACGCGCCGCGTGATCGGGCGCCCGCTGGCCGCGATGGAAGAGACGATCAGCGCCACGGGAACGACGGTTCCGCAGCGTCACGACCTCGATGCGCTCGCGGGACGCGTGCACGACTCCCTCTGGGGAATGATCCGCGCGCAACGCGAGCGCGAGAAGGACATCACCCGGCACATGGCGCGCGCCGAACAGCTCGCGGCACTCGGCCAGCTGGCTGCAGGGCTGACGCACGAGATCAAGAATCCGCTCGCGGGCGTCTCCGCCGCGCTGGAACTGCTGCGCGACGAGGGCGGGACGCAGGAAGAGAACCATGTCGTCTATGACCTGGTGCTCGCCGAGCTCGCCCGCGTAACCAACACTGTTGGCGCATTGCTCCGGCTGGCCAGTCCGCAACCGCCACAGCGGGCCAACGTGGACATCGGCCGGCTGGTGCAGGAGGTGACCTCTCTCTTCGGTGCACGGTTGCGACGCCACGGCGTCGCCGTGAACGTGGACATCACGGAGCATCTGCCGACGATGCAGCTCGACCCTGGCCTCGTCACTCAGTTGCTCATGAATCTGCTCACGAATGCGATGCAGGCCACGGACCGCGGCGGAACGATCACGGTGTTCGTGGCGCCGTTCCCGATGTGCGACGGCATCGCACTCGCTGTCTCCGATACGGGGCGGGGCATCTCCGGCGAACACCTCGAGCGCATCTTCGATCCGTTCTTCACGACGAAGGAGGACGGCACGGGTCTCGGTCTGCCGATCTGCAAGCAGATCGTGGATCAGCACGGCGGGACGATCCGCATTGATTCCGAGCCGGGCTCCGGGACCCGGGTCATGGTCCTGCTCCCCGATGTGATGGCGGTTCAGGAGGAGGCGAGCGATGGCGCGGCTGCTATTGGTTGAAGACGAGCCCCTGCTGCGCTGGGCTCTCCGCGGCCGCCTGGTGCGTGCGGGCCACATCGTCGACGAAGCGGCCACGCTCGCCGAAGCCACCGCTCACCTTCGGCAGCAGCGGCCGCAGGTGGTGCTGCTGGACATCCACCTGCCCGACGGCAACGGCATCGACTTCCTGTCGGCTGAGCAGGAGCGGCTCGCCGAGAGTGCCGTCATCGTCGTGACCGCGGAGGGGAGGATCGAGGATGCCGTGCGGGCCATGAAGCTCGGTGCCGCTGACTTTCTCTCGAAGCCCGTCGACCACGCCGAACTGCTGCGGATCATCGACAAGGTCAGCGCACGCAGTCGGGAAACGCACGAAGCCGAGGTGTCACGGCGCACGCGGGAGAAGCAGGCGCAGGGGAAGGTGATCGCCGAGTCGCCAGCCATGTGCGAAGTGCTTCGTCTCGCCGCCACCGTCGCAGTGGCTGGCTCCACGACCGTGCTGCTGCAGGGTGAGACAGGGACCGGTAAGGAAGTCGTGGCGCGCTACATCCATGGATGCTCGCCGCGCGCGCAGGCGGCGCTGCAGGCGCTCAATTGCGCCGCCCTTCCCGAGCATCTCGTCGAAAGCGAACTTTTCGGATACGAGAAAGGCGCGTTCACCGATGCGAAGGCCGCGCGCAAAGGGCTGTTCGAGCTCGCTGATGGCGGCACGGTCATCCTCGACGAGATCGCGGAGATCCCTCTTCCCCTGCAGGCCAAGCTCCTGCGCTTTCTCGAGGAGCGCACCTTCCGCCGCCTGGGCGGTGCGCGCGAGATCGGCGTCGACGTGCGCGTCATCGCCATGACCAACCGTTCCCTCCTCGACGAAGTCGCCCATGGTCGTTTCCGCGAGGACCTCTATCACCGGCTGCACGTCTTCCCGATCGACATCCCGCCCCTGCGGGCGCGCCGCGAGGACATCCTGCCGCTGGCCGTGAATTTCATGAAGCACTTCGCGACGAGTTGCGGCAAGCACTTCGAAGATCTGTCCGCGGACCTTCGTGAGAAGCTCCTCGCGTATCCGTGGACAGGGAACGTGCGCGAGCTGCGGAATGTCATCGAGCGCGCGGTCATCCTGGAAAGCGGCGACATCCTGACCGGACGATTCTTCGTGGGCGGAGACGGGACCCCGCAGCCAGCGAGCAGCGACGAGCAGCCAATCCTGCCGCTCGAAGAGGTGGAGTTCCGCATGGTGGAACGCGCGCTCCGCGCCGCGAACGGCAATCAGTCGCAGGCGGCGCGTCTGCTGGACGTTTCGCGCGATCAGCTCCGCTACCGCGTGAAGCAGTATCGCGAGGCAGGCAGATTGTAGGAAGGGCACGCCGCACGCGTGAACGCTCGCGCCGGGTGCCTCCACCGAGTGGGTCCCGCGCCCCTGCCGGGGCGCAAACAAACCCATCGCACGTTCCGGTGGTACCCGCGCTACGCGCTCAACCACTGGCTATTTGCCACCACGCCTCCAGCGTGCACGGATCTCCGCCTCGATCTGTGCGCAGTGCCGTGTCACATGCTCTTGTGAGCGTCAGCACCGGCGTTGCCGGCGCGCCGGGCGGAAACTTCCAGCATGCAGATCTGTGCTCCCGCTGTCTCCCAGTTCGCGCGGCGCGTCTCCGACCTCGGCTCCGAGAACGCCTTCAGGATTGCGCCGCTGATCCGTGAGATCGAGAACCGCGGCGAACGCGTCATCAAATGCCACGTCGGGGAGCCGGACTTTCCACTCCCCGGTCACATCGCTCGCGAGGTGAAGCGGCAGATCGACCTGGGGCAGACGCACTACAACGATCCGCAGGGCATCGAGTCGGTGCGCATCGCGATCGCGCGCGATGCCGGCGCGTCGCGAGGCCTGGCCATCACGCCGGACCGCGTGGTGATCTTCCCGGGTGCAAAACCTCCCATCGGATTCGCTCAGCAGATTTATTGCGATCCGGGCGACGAGGTCATCTACCCGAGTCCCGGCTTTCCGATCTACGAGTCCTTCACCCGCTATCTCGGCGCCGTCCCGGTGCCGCTCCACCTGCGTGAAGAAAACGGGTTCACATGCGACGCAACGGACCTGGCCCGGCTCATCGCGGAACGCACGAAGCTCATCTACCTCAACTTTCCGTCGAATCCGACAGGCGGCGTGGCGACGCGGGAACAGCTTCAAGATCTCGCAGACGCGATTCTCCATTGCGCGCCCGAGG
>JANMSA010001077.1:0-2317 GCA_031388865.1 Acidobacteriota bacterium
CTTCGCGGGCGCGTTCGAGGGCGTCGAGGGCGAGCTCGTGGTGGCCGAGGGCGGTGAGCAGCATGGCCAGGTCGCGGGAGGCGACGAACTCCTTGCGATCGCGGCGGGCTTCGAGGTCCGTGAGGATCTCCTCTGCCTTCGATCGCTCCCCTGCTTCGGCGAGGGCGCTGCCGAGGAGTGAGAGGTAGAACGGGACGGTACGTGCGGAGTCGTCGACGAGCTTCTCGAAGATCGCGATGGAGGGAGCGTACTGGCCGAGGAAGCGGAGCGTGGTGCCGTAGCTCCAGAGGGCGTAGGCGCTGTCGGGCGCGATCTCGAGGGTGCGGGAGAGCACGCGCTCGGCAGTGTGGAAGTCTCCGATGATCCCCGAAGCCCAGGCGGAAGAGGCGCGCACGTTCGCGTTGTAGGGCTCCAGCTCGATGCCGCGGCTGGTGCACTCGAGCGCTTCCTTCGTCCGGCCGCTCAGCCCCAGGTTGAGGCCCAGCCAGTTCCATCCTTCCGCAGACTTCGGGTTCCGCTCGATGGCCAGGCGGCAGAAGGCCTGCTGCCGGGCCGTGTCCCAGCCGTAGTAGTGCTCGACGATGGCGCGAGAGAGGGCGATCCCGGCGGAGTCGGGCGCGACGCGCTCCGCTTCGTCCACCGCAGAGCGCGCGCGGGCCCACGCCTCCCACGACGCGAGGCCACCGTAGAAACCGCGGATGGCCCAGGCGTCGGCCAGAGCGGTATGCGCGTCTCCGAAGTCGGGATCGCTCTCGACGGAAGCCTGCAGCTCGTCGATCGCCTCGCGCGTGCGACGGCTCGTGAGCAGGTAGCGTCCCTTGAGATACCGATCGTAAGCATCGATGTTCTGCGTCTTCGTGCCGGCCACTCCGTCATCCGGCACGAGGCGCAACTTGAACGCGGTGGCGATGGCCTGCGCGATCTCATCCTGCACGGCGAAGACGTCAGCGAGATCACGATCCCACCTCTCCGACCAGACCTGAAAGCCGCTCTCGACGTCGATCAATTGCGCGGAGACGCGCAGGCGCGCGCCGAGTTGGCGGATGCTCCCCTCCAGGACCATGGCCACGCCGAGCTCGCGGCCGATCTTCCGCACATCGTCCGCACGCCCTTTGAACGCGAAGGACGAGGTGCGCGCGGCCACATGCAGGTTCGGGATGTTCGAAATGGAGTTGATGATCTCCTCGGTCATCCCATCGCTGAAGTAGTCGCCGTCGGCGGCCGCGCTGATGTTGCGGAACGGCAGGACGGCGATGGAGACTTCGCCCGGCCGAGACGGGGATTCGGGACGTGGAGTCTGCCGCGGGACGAGATCGCTCCCGCTCCCGGCGCTCGAGCGCATGGCCAGCCGCAGCGCAAAGGCCAGGTCCCGCGCGGAGCGGAACCGGTCGTCGGGACTCTTCTCCAGACAGTGGCGAAGCACGTCCTCGACTTCGCCCGGGACGTTCCGGCCCGTGTCGGCGAGGGGCTTCGGCTCTTCGCGCAGGACGGCCACGATGGTGTCCATCTTCGTTCCGCGCAGGAAGGCGGGACGCCCCGCCAGCATCTCGTAGAAGACCACTCCGAACGAGAAGATGTCGGAACGTGCATCCGCGGTCTCGCCGCGCGCCTGCTCCGGTGCCAGATAGCCGAGGGTGCCCATGACGGTGCCGGGGGTGGTGCGAGCGGCGACGGTGGTGCCATCGGCGATCTCCCCCTCCGGGTCCTCCATGCGAGCCAGCCCGAAGTCGAGGATCTTCACCACCGCATCGCGAGTGACGAAGATGTTCTCCGGCTTCAAATCGCGATGCACGATGCCACGCTCATGAGCAGCGGCCAGACCCTGCGCAATCTGATGCGCCCACTCCAGAGCACGCGCAGGTGTGAGCTCGGCCTGATGAAGACGCTCACGCAGGGTGGAACCTTCGAGAAGCTCCATGACCGCATACGCGGTCCCGCCTTCGTTGCCGAAGTCGTGGATGGCCAGGATGTTCGGATGCGACAGCGCCGCGACCGCACGCGCCTCACGCTCGAAACGCGCGAGCGCCCCCTCGCTCTCGACCATGGCGTCAGGCAGCACTTTGATGGCGACGTCGCGTTGCAGCCGCTGGTCGCGCGCCCGCCACACTTCCCCCATCCCGCCCGCGCCAAGCGGCGCTAAGACCTCATAAGGGCCAAGCCGCGAACCAACCTTGAGCATGAGCGTATTATATGCGACCGCCGCGCCTGTTCGGAGGGGACCGACGGGGAGGCCTCCGGCGTGTCGGCGCGGCCAAGGGAGAAACCGACCGGGGGCCTCCGGCGGGCCCGCGCTCTGTTGATGAGAACCGACGAGGGG
>JANMSA010001105.1:0-8299 GCA_031388865.1 Acidobacteriota bacterium
GTTCGCCGTCATCCTCCCCGAGACCGCGCTCCTCGAGGCACTGCAGTTCGGCGAGAAGCTGCGCGCGACCGTTGCTACCGCGGAGATCGGCAAGGACCGGTTGACGGTGAGCGTAGGCATCGCCAACGTCCCTCATTCCGAGATCGCCAGCACCGGCGAGCTGTTCCGCGCCGCAGACCAGGCCTTGTACCGCGCGAAAGTGCAGGGGCGGAACCGCGTGGAGATCGAGCGGCGGCGGGCATGCCGCGAGAGACCGCCCGATCATGCGGAGGCGTCGCAGATCGCCACAGCCTGATCGATCGACGAGCAGACCGACAGTCTGAGTCGAGGGACTTGGGGCGGGAGGGGCATCAAGTGCTCATGCCTGTCGCCGCACCCACACAGTCCCTCCACTCGCGCTTCTAATGACACGACTGTCGTCTGCTCGAGGGCGCCCCCACGCTCCCGTGCCATTGACCAGGCTCGTTCCGGCTGCGCACCGCGCGTCCTCGAAGAGCTCGAAGATCGGCGACCCGACCCAAAGCGAGAGTTACCGCGAAGAGCGGATCATCTCGATGAACCGTGTGGTGAGGGCGCCGTCGAACTGCTCTCCTGCCACGCTGCCGAGCGTGGCGATGGCGTTCTCGCGCGACTCGGGTGCCTGATACGAGTCCGCGTCCGTCATGGCCATCCAGGCGTCGCAGATCTGCAGGACACGCGCGAGGAGAGGGATCTCGTCACCGTGCAACTGGTTCGGATAGCCACGTCCGTCGACGCGCTCGTGATGGCAGAGGACGACACGCGCGATCTCCGTGCCCAGAAGCGGCTCCACCATTGCCGCTCCGACCACCGGGTGCTCGCGAAGAAACCTCACTTCCTCCGCGGACAGATCCATCTTGCGATAGAGGCGGTCGTACTCGAGCAGGCGCATGCCGCAGTCGTGAACGATGGCCGCAATCCGCACGGTCTCGACTTCCGCCGGCGTCAAGGCCAGGTGGCGCGCGAACGACTCGCACAGCCGCGCAACCAGCTCGGAATGACGGCGCAGCTCAGGAAACTTGGCGAAGTCTGGCTCGACCAGTTTCTCAGCGATCTTCGCGTTCAAGCCGTCCGCTGCGCGGCGCTGCATTGACTGTTCGATGACGAGCTGCAGGTGCGTGTGCAGCGTCCCGAGGAGCTCGTGAGTGGCGCGCTCGGGACCGCTGGCGAAGACCACGGTCAGATACAGGCCGCGGATGGCTCCCGCGGTAAGGGGCGCAGTGAAGACCTTCTGCACGTCGGCAGCCTGCACCGGAGGTGTGGACGTACCAAAGGGCGTTGCGACCGACGTTCGAAGGAATCCGCCCCCCTCCCCCCTCTTGGTCAGCCAGAGGTTCAACTTCGACTGCAGAACGTTCTTCGCGTCGTCCGTCAGCGTCGATCTTGCTGCGATCTCCTGCACGCCTCCCATGTGGCCATACGCCGAGAACGTTGCCGCGACCGCTCCTGGCAGAAGCAGGATTGCGCGGAGTGCGTCCCGCACGACAGCGAGCTCGGCGTCCGAGATCGAGTCTCTGGGGGCTGTTGTAAGGATCCGTGCAGACGCCAGCCGCGCCTCCAGAACGAGGGCCCCCAACTGAGGAACATGAGCGCGGGTCTGCGCCCGCGGCGGTGCGGCCGCGGCGGGTGAGCTGAGAACGGGCGGCGCAGTGACGGTGCCAGCCGGTCGTGCCAGTAGAGGAGCTCCGGCCGGCGGATGGGGTGGCTCGGCCTTCTCCCCCGCGGGCACCTGCTGCGGCGGCGGAGCGTCGGGCGTGGCTACGTTCGACAGTGAGATGAATCGATGGCCGAAGAGATTCCTGTCGAGAAAAATTTCCGCGAGGCGTTCTGCGATGGCCTGCGCTTTCGGAAGATCTGCTTCCTCGAAAAGCTGCTTGGCAGCCTTGTCGCGCATGTCGATGAAGCCGACCAGCTTCCCACGCGAATAAAGAGGCGCTGCGAGCAGACGGTCGGTCGACGACTCGTAGAGCAGCTGTGAAAAGCGCGGCTCCGCGGCCATCCCGTTCACATAAAACGGCGTACGGCCACGGCCACAGCGGTCTACCATCGCGTCGTTCCGATCGGCGGACTCGCGGATCGCGCCCCGGAACCCGTACTCAGTCACGAGCTCGAAGTGATTCGCCCCGTCGTAGATGAAGAGCGCCGCCTTGGTGGCGCGGATCTCCACGGCACAGTCGTAGAGGATTTCCTTCAGTTTCGGGCGAAGCTCGTCGACCTCTGCGTGCACGTGGCGATTGTAGTCGCTACTGCAGCCCCTTCAGCTGCTCCAGGATCTCGCTTTCCGTGGGAAAGCGGCCCTCTTCCTTCTTGGAAAAGATCTTCCGGTCGTCGACGCTGACGACGAAGATGCCGCCGGCGCCGCGAACGAGCTCGCTCTCGATGCCATAAATCTTCCTGATCTCGGCGGCCAGACTGGCTGCCCGTGGAAGGTAGTTTCAAACGCCGCAATAGTCGATGCGAATGTGCAAAGGGGTCCCTTTCGTTGATGGGGAGTCAGACAGCACGAACGAGGACGGCGGTGATGTTGTCCAGCCCGCCTCTCTCATTTGCCGCGTCGATGAGCTGCTGGCAGGCCGTCACCAGGTCTCCGTTGCACGCCGTCACCACCCGCAGGATCTCCCCTTCAGAGACCATACCTGTCAGGCCGTCGGAGCACAGAAGAAAGATGTCGTCCGCTTTCGAGATGACTTCTGAAGCGTCGGGCGTGACCTGCAACGCGCCGCCGAGGGCGCGGGTGATCACATTGCGCAGCGGATGCTTCTCCGCTTCGGACTCGGTCAGCATCCCGGCCTGCACCTGCTCGAACACCCAGGAGTGGTCGTTGGTGATGCGGGAGATCTCACCGTCGCGGATCAGGTAAGCGCGCGAGTCGCCCACGTGTGCGACGGACATCGTGCCCTCGTCCGCCATGCAGGCCACCACCGTCGTTCCCATGCCGCGAAGCTTGGCGTCCTTGCGCATGGCCTCGAGCACGCGGGTGTTGGCCATCCGCAGCGCGGCCATCAGGCGATTCGTGGAGCGGCGGTAGTGTTCGTCGTAGGCGTGTGGCCAGGTGCCGTCGTCTTCCTTGGTGTGCACGATGAACTCATTGATCGAGTCCACGGCGATGCGCGAGGCGATTTCCCCTGCGGCATGCCCGCCCATGCCATCCGCCACCAGGAAGAGCTTGGCCTCGTCCTCAACGAGAAACGCATCCTCGTTATGCTGCCGCTGGCGGCCGACGTGCGTCTGACCGTATGCCTTCACAATCATGCCGGGTTAGCGTTTCCCGAAGATCGAGAAACCGCCCTTTCCCGCCTCCTTCGTCTCGCGCAACTCTGCAAGTGCGCTCTGGATCTCGACGTTGGAGGCGTCCCACTTCAGTGACTCTTCGAGGTACCGCTCGGCCTTGGTCGTCAGGCCCGCGCTCTTGCAGAGCAGACCCGCATCCTTGAGAAAAAGAGGGTTCATCGGCTCCCGCTGAAGCGCGGCCTCGACCGCCTGCACGGCCTGACGCGTGTAGGAGGGAATCTTGGCTGCAGCGAGCGCCAGGTAGTGAAACGCCCTGGCGTCCTGCGGGTTGTGCTTCGCGGCAAGGTCGAAGTTCTCGTAGGCCGCGCGCATGTCCTTTTCCTTGAAAGCCTTCACGCCCTTGGCCAGGTAGGCCTTGGCGATCTGCACGAAATCGACGGTGCCTTTATCGGCTCCGCCCGTGACTTCGGAGTCGTGTTGACGGCGTTTCTCGGCGTTGGTCAGAATGTTGACGGCCTCCGTCAGAGTCTGGAACTTCCGCTCCACCTCGGCCTTGTCAGGTCCGCGGTAGCGGTCGGGATGGTGTTCCCGGGCGAGCTGCCGGAATCGGTCGCGGATCACCTGATCGGTCGCAGACCGGTCCACTCCGAGAATCTCGTAGTAGTTGACCTTCATCAGTTCTTTTGAGCGCGTTGGAGATAGAGCTTCTTGGAAGTTTCGCGGACGACCTGCTGAACTCCCTTATCGTCCTTCAAGCCTTTCAGATCTCGCAAGGTTAAACGATTGAGGAAGGGCAGGACAACCCCCACGGGTGCCTTCGGATTGCGGCAGAGCGTCATGAGGATCTTGTACTTGCCCATCCACTCGCGGCGCGCACCGATCAGACGCAGGACTTCGCCGTCCACGTTCCGCATCCCCGCGACGCTTTCGACCTCCTGCTCGCCCATCCGTGGATTGCGCATCACGGCGGAGCAGACCAGGCGGTTGCGGTCGCGCACCAGGAGCAGTCGAATCGTGCGATCCCCGCGGAAAGCGAGACGCACTTTCTCCGCGACGGTCATGAAGCCAAGGCGCGCCCATACGGCCGATGCCCGTTCATCTTTCTTCTCGGATTCGTTGAGCGTGAGCGAGGGGCCTGCAGGTTCGGGGGTGGCCTCCGCGTCCGCCTGTTCCAGCAGGTCGGCAATTGCATCGAGCGGAATATCGATCAGCTCGGGCTCGTCCTCCTGCTCCGCCGCTCGCCGCGCCTTCTTTGCGAAAAACTCTTCCTTCGTCTCGTTGGCCCTGCGGCGGGTATCGGCAGTGAGCTGCGGGTTCTCCAGCAGCGCGTCGAGGATCTCCGGCGCGCGCAGGATGCGCGCGTGGTTGATGACGATGACTTCCTGCACCCGGGCCTCCGCAACGCGCGCGAGCTCCACGACCGCGCCGTCGGGAAGTTGCCGGTTGCGAACGAGCGCCTCCAGCACGAAGGCGTCGGAGGCCCCGCGCATGAGGCGGACGAGATTTTCCGCCGGCACACCCTCGTTTGCGGCGTACCCCGCGATGATCCGGCTGGGGATATCGTTCAGCGAGACGCGCGCAAGCTCCGCGATCTCGGCATCCATGGACCCGCCCAGGTATCCCAGTACCGCGATCAGTTCTTCCTGCGCAAGGGGCAGGAAGCCTCGGGCAACCGTGACGACGACGTCACGCGGATACACTCCGGCTTCGATCAGCCCGATGACGGCTGCGGCTGTCATCCCCTCGGAGCCGGCCGTGCTCATGATGGATCCTGAGGCGCACCCGCGCGAAGAATGTTCAGGACCTCACGATCGTAGATGCGGTTGCGAAGAACTTCCCCATCGTCGCCGAGCGTCGGGACCGGTGTGCCGTTGAACGTGAGGCTCACACCGGCAGCATTGCCGATGTTCAGAAAGCGGAACTGCTCTTTTGCCTCGAAGCTCCGGCGCTGACCAGCGGTCATGACTTCCTTGATCGCAGTCTTCCCGTCGGCCTCCAGATCGACCCAGGAATCCGCGTTCGCCTGAACGGTCATCCGCAGGATGGAGTCATCGGGCGAGGACCTGTTTGCAGCAGGGAGCAACGGCGTCACCACTTCCGGGGACACCACGGGCACCGTGTTCGCGGCCTCGGCAACCTCGCGCTCGTTGCGTTTGTACTGGATCGCCCAGTAGGCGACACCCGAGAGCGCAACGATGATCACCATGGTCGTGATCGCGTTGCGACTGATGCGCGCAAACGTGGGCGGGATACCCCGCTTCGGCGCGGGCTTGGGACTGATGTCGCGAACCGGCGTCTCCGGATACTTCGCAACTGCCGGTGGCTTTTCGATCCGGTCGTCATTGGCAGCCGCGAAGTTGTAGCGGTTGACCATGTCCCCAGCGTTCAGTCCGACGTAGCGCGAATACTCACGCACGAAGCCGCGCGTGAAGACGGGGGCAGGCAGGGTCTTGTGGTCGTTGCGCTCGAGTGCATCCAGAAAGCGCTTGCTGATCTTGGTCGCGTCCGCGATCTCCTTGAGCGAGATGCCTCTGATCTCGCGCTCGCGGCGCAGCTCCTCGCCGAACGAGGCAAGCTCGGACGCCGCATCACGCGGCTGAGACTCCTGATCGGGCATCGTCGCCATTCTAGCGCGCTTGAGCGCGGTTGCTCGCAGCTGGTTCTGCGCCACCGTTGTTGCTGGTTCCTGGTTGTTGGTTGCAGGGGGCTTTTCGACCAGGCGACACTCCGGGACCCCCTGCTCAGGCGGCAGCCTCCCAGCAACGAGCACCCGGTTCACCCCATCCTCTCGATGCAGCGGCGCAGGTACACCGACGTCCGCGGATTCGCTTGGACCTGAGCCCGGTCGCGCTTCGAAAGGAAGCGCAGCTGCGAGGCCGCCGCCGCACGTGGCGTCGTCGGATTGAGCACGAGCGCCTTGCGGATCGCATAGCGATACGACCACTTCCTATCGGCAGCCACCATCTGAAGCTGCTCCGCTGTCGCTCCCTCGGAGGAGACCAGCGCCAGGAGATCGTCCTCGCGCAGGCGGGTGTTCGTCAGGAGCGAGGCGAACACACGCGGATGCGTGTCGAAGAGAAAGACCTTGATCAGTGCCGTGCTGCACCTTCGAGCCGAGGCGATACGCTCCCCTAGAGAAAGGCGTGCGGCGCGATTGACGAGCTGCGTATCGATGGCCCTGCGGACGGGGGCAGGCACCTGCACGTTCAGCGAGAGTGCCACCAGGTCGAACCAGTGCAGGTAATGGACGAACTTGACCGCGTGAGCCTGCGGAGCCTGACGGTGTGCGACCAGCTTCAGGCGGACCGCGTAAAACGCGGTCAGGCGCGCGGTCTGGGCGATCCTCGCCAGAATCCGCGGAGTCGCGTAGGGATTGTCGAGGATCGAGAGAACCTCATCCTCGAGAAGACCGGCAACGTCGTCGAGAGCCTGCTCGAGCTCCCGGATTCGGGCCTGCTTCCGCTCCTGTATACTCGCGCCGCTGTTCACTTCTGCCGTTCCAGGTCCTCGGAACAGCATCGTACCGCTCCGGCATGCCCGCGAATCGTGAGCTCCCTCCTGCAGTCACCAGAGTGATGGTGACGCTCGCCTGGCTCGCCACGGCGGCGGTTGCCATCGTCCCGCTGGCAGTGACTCCCGATCAGCTGGACCGCTTCCGGGTCGTGAAGGAGTTTCTCACCCGTGCCGAAGGGATCCTGGGACTCTTTCTGCTGACGGTCGCAATCGCCTTCGGCGGCAGCGCGCGGATCCGGGAGATGCTTCGCGAGCGCACCGTCGCGGCGCTCGTGGTCGCTGGCGTGGCCTGGGCCCTCCTCACCACCGCCCTCTCCACGCACCGCGGTCACAGCGCACAAAGCCTGATCTCATTTCTCACGAGCGTCCTGGTTTTCGTGATGGTCTGGTATGCGGCCCCGAAGATCTCGCTGGCGATCCTGGACGTGCTCGTGCCGGTGGCGCTGCTCAACACCGCCCTGGCAACATTGCAGGAGTACGGTCTCTATCAGCCGTTTACGGTGGACCCTCTGGCGATCCGTCACCACACCGCTACCGCGCTGATCGGCAATCCGAACATCGTAGGCACGTACATGACGCTCGTAACCATCGTCCTCGCCGCGGCCGCGATCCGCGTTCCCGGCATCCGGCGCTGGTGGTACGCGTTCGGGATGCTCTGCGCGGTGTCGGGAGTGTTCATCTCGCGGTCGCGCACCGCGTTCATCGCGTTGCTCGTCGGCATCGCGCTGCTCGCGATCGCGGCATCGGCGCGCCGGGCTCTCGTGATCGCGGGCGGCGTCGTGGTCCTGCTCATCGCCGGCTATTTCCTGGAAGTGCGCTTGATCCGGCGCATCGTCAGGATCCCGGAACGCGTGGCCCGAGTCGGACTCGAAGTCGCAACCTCGGGACGCTTGACGCCGGCACTGGCCGCGCTGGCAATGTTTCGCGATCATCCGCTGACGGGCGTAGGGCCTGGCGCCTTCAAATATCAGTATTTCCCCTATCAGATCGAGGTCCGTGCCCGGCATGGCAAACAACTGAAGGGAGTCGGTGCGACAAATTTCGGCGAGACCCACAACGATCATCTGCAGATGCTCGCCGAGAGCGGGCTGCCCGGATATCTGCTTTTTCTCGCCGCGATCATCGCCATCCTCCGTGTGACGCGCAGATCGCCTGCTCACGACAGGCGGGCGTCTCTTGCCCGCACACTGGCCCTGCCGGTTGCGGGCACAATCCTCGTGCTCTGCCTCGCACAGTTTCCCTTACATGTGGCGATCACACGCCAGCTGCTGATGACGGTCGCGGGTCTGCTCGTAGGGTGGAGTCCTCGGGGAGAGTCGTTATGAGACTGGTGGTGCGCTCGGCAGCGGTCGTGGCGGCGACGCTCTTGTGCGGATGGTTGCTGATGCGGTGGGCTTACGCGCCGCTGCGCTGCAGCATCGCGCTGACAGAGCTGACGCGGAGGACGGACCTCGCATCGCAGTCCGGAGCCGACTACGTTCGCCTCTCCCGGCTGCGCACGAACCTCGAAGATCTTCGCGCGATCGAGCGGCCATGC
>JANMSA010001108.1:0-16480 GCA_031388865.1 Acidobacteriota bacterium
TCCTAACGAGGCTACGCCTGAGACCGACGAGATGGACCATCCCACGGCTCGACGGGTCTCGCGACATACTCCCCCATCGAGATCCTTCTCCCCCGTGCGCGGGGGAGAAGGATCTCGATCGGATGGGTCTCGTCGAATTGAATGAGGACTGGAGTTGCTCATTCGCGGCTCGAAGCTCCTGAAGAAACTTGACTCATCTGCGATGAGTTTTGATTCTCAAGGCCTCTAGTCGCCGACCAACCCGGGTGAGAACAAGGTCCGCTGCGCCCCTGACGTCGGAGGCAACAGTGGTGAGGCTTGAAGGCGCCCGAATGCGCGACCCGGGCACGACTCAAATACGCGGCTTCGAATTCTTGACGGACGTGATGATGCCCAGGCCGAGGAGCAGCAACGCACCGATCCCTATCCAGAAACCTGGAACATCGAATTTGTAGGCGACCAGCGCAAGGGCGATGATCACGATCAGCCACCCGACGAACGATAGATTAAACCAGCTCACAGCGGTACCTCCTTTCACCTGACTCAGCAAAGACGTTGCCCGAACGCGAGAAGGCCCGGTGCCTTGCGGCGCCGGGCCTCAGAAACGGCGCTCGAACGCGGCGTTCAGAGCTGATACACGAAGAACGCGATGAGCAGCGCGTAGATGACCAGCGACTCGATCAGCGCAAGGCCGATGATCATCGCCAGACGGATGGCGCCGGCCGCGCCGGGGTTCCGGGCGATGCCTTCGCATGCGGCGACGATGGCCTTCGACTGGCCCATGGCACCGGCGGCCGCCGCGGTTCCCAGAACGAATGCCGCACCGATGACGCCCCAACGGACGCCGCCTGGATGCGCTGCAGCGTCCTGGCCGAACGCGGAGAACGCGGTCAGCGCGAGGAGCACCAACAATAGAATGTGCTTTTTAGTCACTTTTGAACTTCCTCCTTTTTGATAGACGAACCCTTGGGTTTTTCGAGATCTGGTGTGGCGTCACGCTAGTGTTCTTCTACCGCGACGGCGCCACCGATGTACACCATCGTGAGCATGATGAAGACGAAGGTCTGCAGGAACGCACCGAAGATGCCCAGTCCCATCATCGGCCAGGGCAACACGAAGGGCAGCATTCCCATGAAGATGCCCGTGGCCGTATGCTCGCCGAAGATATTGCCGAACAGGCGCATTCCCAGGGACAGGATGCGCGCGAAGTGGCCAATCAACTCGATCGGCAGCATCAGAGGCGCGAGCAGCGGCATCGGCCCCATGAAGTGCTTGAGGTAGTGCCCCAGCCCCTGCACTTTCACGCCCTGCCAGTTGTAATAGAGGAATGCCGTCAGGCCGAGGCCGAAGGTCGTGTTCGGATTCCCCGTGGGCGGCTGCAGGAAGAAGAAGATGCCGAACAGGTTGGACACGAAGATGAAGCAGGCAAAGGCGCCGATGATGTAGAGGTACTTTTTCGAAGCACCGTGGCCGACGATGTCCTCGATGAGGCCCTTGAGGCCGGACACGATCAGTTCGAGAAAGTGCTGGAAGCCGCCGGGATTGTCACGGCTGATCCCACGGGCAGCGAGGGGAAAGACGATCGCGCTGATCAAGAGGACCAGCAGCGCCATGAGGACGTGATCCGGAACCGGGAAGCCGAGGATCGGCTGCAGCAGACGGTTGACGGGCTCGTACAGGATTGAATGTTCGTGTTCCATTGACCTCTGAGCGACCTCTCAGCCGGCGAAGCTGCGGTACAGCGAGTACAGAGCTTCGCCGCAGATTCCCACGACGATGATTGAGAATCCCAGCAGCACACTAACCGCGTTGAAACGAGCAATGACGATGGTGACCGTGAGCGCCGCACCCAGGAGAACAAAGCGCGCCAGGGTCCGCAGCGTCAGCCTCCGAGCGTGCAGGTGTGCCGCCGGTTGCAGAAGAACGTCTACGATCTCCTCCAACCAAAGGAAGCTGATGATAGTCACGGCTGCGCTGCAAGTCAATCCAAGGAAGGCCTCAAAACCGCCCGAAAACCACGAGAATCCCGCGAACACAGCGGCCGCCGCCAGCGCGTTCCGTTTGATTCTCCCGAGGACCTGCGCGGGCGTCTCACGGTCATACCAAGGGACTTCAGGATCCATCTTTCCCCGCGAAGCGGAAGAGGTTGACGAACGCGGCAATGACGCCCAGCAGCGAGAAGATCGCCGTCAGCCACGGCTTCGTGCCGAACAGTCGATCCATCCCGTAGCCCCAGCCGAAACCGAGACCGATGGCAATGGGGAACATCCAGCCGAGAGAGGAAGCCTCGAGGATCTGCTTCGCCTCGCGCCGTCGGGTGGCTTTGTCCGCTTCCTTCTTACCGGCCATCGACGACGACAGCCGGGCGCGCGGCCAGCCGGCGGCCGGAATCCTTCGCCGCCTGAATGAGCGGCTGCGGGAGGATGCCGAATAGGAGAGTCACGAGCAGCGCCGCCGCCGCGACGATCTTGAGCGGCCACCCCGTCGTCAGCTTCGCCTCCCTCCCATCCTTCAGGTACATGGCCATGACTAGACGAAAATAGAAGAACATCGAAACCGCCGACATCAGCACAGCGATGATCGCCAGCCAGCCGAACCCCGACTCGACTGCTGCATAGAAGAGGAAGTACTTGCCGATGAATCCAGCCGTCGGAGGAATCCCACCGAGCGACAGGAGAAAGACGATCATGGCGAACGCCCAGAACGGCGCACGCCGTGACAGGCCGTTGAAGTCGTCCACCTTCTCGCCTGCGTAATCCCCTCGCTCCAGCACCATCACCGTCGCCCAGATCCCCAGAGTCGCGAAGACATACACGACTGAGTAGACCAGCACCCCGTAGAGACCCATCTCACTGATGGCGATCACGCCGAGCAGCACGTAACCGGCATGGCCGACCGAGGAGTACGCGAGCATGCGCTTCACGCTGTCCTGAGTGATGGCGGCCAGGTTGCCGACGATCATGGACAGCGCGGCCACGACGGCCAGCACGTTCTGCCAGTCGAGGCTGAAGTGATGCATGCCTGTGTAGAAGATGCGCGCGAAGATGGCGAAGGCTGCCGCCTTCGAGGCTGTGGACAGGAAGGCCGTCACCGGTGTGGGTGCGCCTTCATAGACGTCCGGCGTCCACATGTGGAACGGCGCCGCTGCAATCTTGAAGCACAGCCCTGCCCCGAGCATCATGATCCCGAACATGAGCGCGTCGTTGGTGACGAGCGTGGACATCGACTGCGCGATGCGATTCAGATTGAGCGAGCCGGTGACGCCATAGATGAGCGAGATTCCGTACAACAGAATCGCCGAGCTCACCGCCCCGAGCACGAAATACTTCATCGCCGCCTCGGTGCTCTTCTGCTCGTTCTTGAAGTACCCCGCCAGGATGTAGCTCGACAGCGACATGAGCTCGAGGCCCACGTAAATCGTCGCCAGATGGACACCGCTGACCATGAACATCATTCCGCACAGAGCGAACGTGAGCAGCGAGTAATACTCCCAGGGCGAATACCGGGTGCCGTGCAGGAAGCCGTCGGACAGCAGCGTGATCATCGCCATCGTCACGATGAACAACAACTTGAAGAAGATCGAGAACGGGTCGAGCGCGAACATGGAGCCGAAGCCCGGCGTCGGATCTGCGGCGGTCGTCACCGCATAGGAGCAGGCGATCAGGGATGCCGCGGTGATCCCGAGCAACAGCAGCATCGACCATTTCGCAGCCGTGGTCCCCAGGCGCAGGCCGCTCACCGGCGCGAGCAGGAGCAGGCACGCGCCGATGGCGACGACGATCTCCGGCAGGAGATAAAGGGTGTCGCCCCAGGTCATTTCACCGCGACCTCATGATGCCCGGCGGGTGCAGGCGAGGCCGGATACGTGAGCGGTTGTTTATCGAAATACCCCGGGTCCACTTTCTGCACGATGTAGTCGACCGGTTTCTCGATGAAGTCGAACAGCGGCTTCGGATACACGCCGATCCAGACCATGAGGATGACCAGAGCGACCATCATTCCCAGCTCGCGCCTGTTCATGTCCTGCAGGTTGGCATTCGCCGGGTTGTCGAGGGGGCCCCAGAAGACTCGCTGATAGAGCCACAGCAGATATGCCGCTCCGAGTACGATGCCGATCGCCGCGATCACCGCGTAAGCGATCGTGCCATACGCTTTCGAGTTCGCCGTTCCCAGCAGAATCGTGAACTCCCCGATGAATCCGTTCAGCGCCGGAAGTCCCATCGACGAGAGCGCTGCAATGAGGAACATCGTCGCGTACATCGGCATCTGCTTGGCCAGTCCGCCGTAGTCCGCAATCATCCTCGTGTGCCGGCGTTCGTACACCATGCCTACGAGGATGAAGAGTGCGCCGGTCGAAATGCCGTGGTTGATCATCTGCAGGATCGAACCGCGCAGCCCCATCGGGTTGAGGGCGAACATCCCCATCATGACGAAGCCGAGGTGCGACACTGTGGAGTAGGCCACCAGCTTCTTCATGTCCTTCTGCACCAGCGACACGAGAGCTCCGTAGATGATGCCGATCAGCGACAGAACTGCGATCGGCACGACCATCTGCTTCGTTGCGTCAGGGAGAATGGGCAGCGCAAATCGCACGAACCCGTACGTGCCCATCTTGAGAAGCACGGCCGCGAGGATGATCGAGCCCGCAGTGGGTGCCTCGACGTGCGCGTCGGGCAGCCAGGTGTGGAACGGGAACATCGGCACCTTGATGGCAAAGCCGAAGAAGAAGCCCAGGAAGATCCAGAACTGCAGCGTCGGCGGGATGAGGTGGCCGATGTCGTGGAACTGCAGGACGCTGAAGGTGGCCTCGTTGCCGAGTCCGCGGATGTTGAGAAACTCGATGCCGCCGTCATTGAAGAAGAACAGGGCCAGAATGGAAAGCAACATCAGGACGGAACCGCCGAGCGTGTACAGGAAGAACTTGATCGCTGCGTAGAGCTTCCGCTGTCCGCCCCAGATGCCGATGATGAAGTACATCGGCACGAGCATGATTTCCCAGAAGACGTAGAACAGGAAGAAGTCGAGGGCGCAGAACGTCCCGATCATTCCGGTCTGGAGCATGAGCAGCAGCGAGTAGTACTCCTTCTCGCGGTGATGAATTGCGCTATAGGACGAGACCACTCCGATGATGCCCATGAACGTGGTCATGAGGATCAGCAGCACGGAGATGCCGTCCACACCGAAGTCGTACTTCACTCCAAGCGCCGGAATCCAGTCGACGGTGAACCGGAACTGCCAGAGGTCCTTCCCCGTGCCGGCAGGATTGAAGTTGAACCACAAATAAAGCGAGACGATGAAGTCGATGACGACTGTGGCCGTCGCCAGCATCCGGATTGCCCGCGTGCTGTTCTTGTTCACGAAGAACAGGATCAGCAGCGCTCCGATCAGCGGGATGTAAGTGATGAGGTTCAGAATCATCTTGGGCTCGCTCTCCCTTACGGCTTCATGAACAGATACACCAGCGCGATGAGGACGATGCCGCCACCCATGATCAGCGCATAGTTCTGCACCAGGCCACTCTGCATGCGGCGAAACATCATGGAGCCACCCTTCGCACCGGACGCAATGCCGTTGACCGCTCCGTCGACGACGTACCGGTCGAAGAGATTGGAACCGTGACCGAGGACGACGACGGTCACGTGGCGGACGCTGTTGACGAAGCCGTCGATGATCCAGCGGTCGAACCACCAGAGGGCCCGGCTGAGAGCCAGCGTCCCGCCGATGGCCGTGGCGTTGTAAAGCTCATCCACCCAGTACTTGTTGGCGAGCAGGCCATGCACCGGCCCCAGGCGGCCCTCCAGCACGTCCGGAACGGGCGGCCGGCGTACATAAAGACGATACGCGAGGAGCACGCCGAACGTCGCAATGGCGACGGAGATCCCCATGAGAATCCATTCCAGCGAGTGTGGCGCCTCATGGAAATGGAAGGCCTTCCCGGCAATCGGTAGAAGGACCGGCTCCAGCCAGCGCTGGAACGGCGTCGGATGAGAACCAAACAGTGCCGCCGGCCACCCGATCAGCCCGCCCACAATGGACAGAATCGCCAGAACCCAGAGCACACCGGTCATCGACGCCGGCGACTCGTGCGGATCGTGCGCGTGCGCGTGATGGCCGTGCGCCTTGTCGGCGTGCGCATCGCCGTCATCGAGATGGGGACGGTCGGGAATCAGGTCGTGACCCGCGTGGGCGGGCGCCGATTCTTCGATGCCCACGGCATGCGCGCCGCGGTACTCGCCCCAGAACGTCATGAAGTAGAGACGGGCCATGTAAAACGCGGTGAAGCCGGCGGCAATCGCGCCGACGGCCCAGATCGCAGGCGCATAGCCCCACGCATTGGCCAGAATCTCATCCTTGGAGATGAATCCCGCCAGAAACGGCAGGCCTGCGATGGCGTAGGTAGCAATGGCCATCGTCCGGTGTGTGGAGGGCATGTACTTGCGCAATCCGCCCATCTTGCGCATGTCCTGTTCACCGCCGCAGCCATGAATGACGGAGCCGGCGCCGAGGAAGAGGCAGGCCTTGAAAAACGCGTGCGTCATCACATGAAAGATGGCCGCCGTGTACGCGCCCACACCCGCGGCGAGAAACATGAAGCCCAGCTGCGACACGGTCGAGTACGCGAGCACTTTCTTGATGTCGTTCTGCGCGATGCCGATCGTAGCCGCGAAGATCGCCGTGAAAGCACCGACGATGGCCACGGTCATCGAGGCAGTCTCGGACATTCGAAACAGCACGTTCGAACGCACGACCATATAAACACCGGCGGTGACCATCGTCGCCGCGTGGATGAGCGCGGATACCGGAGTCGGGCCGGCCATTGCGTCCGGAAGCCACACGTGCAGCGGCACCTGCGCGGACTTGCCCGCCGCTCCTACAAAGAGCAGCAGACAAATGGCGGTGGCGATCCATCCGTACTGTGCCTCACCGCCCGCACTCGCAAGCGCGAACACCTTCCCGTAATCGGACGTGCCGAAGGTATTGAAGATCAGAAAGATGCCCAGGATGAAGCCGAAATCGCCGATGCGATTGGTGATGAACGCTTTCTTGCCTGCGTCGGCCGCGAAGTTCTTGTCGTAATAGAAGCCGATCAGGAGGTACGAGCAGAGCCCCACCCCTTCCCAGCCGACGAACATGACGATGTAGTTCGCCCCGAGGACGAGCAGCAGCATCATGAACATGAACAGGTTCAGGTACGTGAAGAAGCGCGTATAGCCCTTCTCGTGCGACATATACCCGGTCGCATACACATGGATCAGGAACCCGATCCAGGTGACGATCATCAGCATCGTGCAGGAGAGCGGGTCTACCCGGAACGCCAGGTCGATCGAGAAGTTCGCGATGGAGTTCCCGACTGTTCCGATTCCAGAAGGGATCCATTCGTAATACGAGAACTGCAGCGGCTCCTTCCCGTGCGCGGCACTCGTGACGTACGGGATCACAACGCCAAACGTCGCGGCGAGAGCTGACAGCAGCGTCGCGCCGAGCGCCACAGCTTTGGTGATGGTCTTGTTCTTGGGCGCGAGCGGATTCGCAGCGGCGCGCAGGCCGTTGATCAGCGCGCCCAGCGCCGGGAGGAGGACGACCAGGAGGAGCGCGCTACTCACCCGCCCTCCGGTTGTCAGTTGTCAGTTGTCGGTTGTCTGCGATTCTTCGTGGTGCGCTCCAGGCTTCGCGAGTGCCGTCCAGGCGCGACGGCGCAGAGAACCGACAACCGAGAACCGACATCGGGCTCCCCTGACTCTTCGTCGCTTCGCGTCTCAGAGTGAAAAGCTTACCCATGCAGCGTCCTCACTTCGTCCACGTTCACGGTGCTGCGCAGCCGGTACAACTGGATGATGATGGCCAGACCCACCGCCGCTTCACCTGCGGCAATGGTGATGACGAAGATCACGAACACCTGTCCCTCGAGATCGGCCAGGTGATGGGAGAACGCGACGAGATTGATGTTCACGGCGTTGAGCATCAGCTCGATGCACATCAGGACCGTGATCATGTTCCGGCGCACGATGACGCCAACCAGGCCCACCGCGAAGAGGGTGCCGGAGAGCATGAGGTATTGCGCGGTACTAGGCATGTGCGTCTCCGCGCATCAGGGCCGAGGGCTGAGGGCCGAGGGCCGAGGGAGAAGCGGTGACGTGATGGGAGCTGCGACTCCGCGGGCCCTCGGCCCTCGGCTCTCGGCCCTGCTTCCCGAAGTCAGGCATTCATCGCCTCCTTCACTTCCTTCTCCACCTCTGCCCGCTCCAGGATGAACTGCGGCGTCGACTCCTCTTCCTCGGCCGACAACTCGCGCTTGCCGATCACGATGGCGCCAATCATGGCGACGAGCAGGAACAAGGACGCGACCTCGAAGGGCACGAGATACTTGCTGTAGAGAGCCATGGCCACCGCTTCCGAATTACGGTTCTCGCGGTCGCGTGTGCGACGCACGAGCTTGTTCGGATCGCTCGGGTGCGTGGTGAGATGCGTTTCCCGGACGGTACTCAGCCGCCTCTCGGGATTCGGAACCTGATCCGCGTAGACGCCGGGGCGGACCATGACAAAGAACAGGATGAAGACGGCCACCCCCACCCCCACCCCGCCGAGCCACACCTTCGAAAGCACCGGCTCCTCGGGGAGATGCCGGTAGTTGATGAGCATGACCACGAAGAGGAACAGCACCATGATGCCGCCCGCGTAGACGAGCACCTGCACCGCGGCGACGAACTCCGCGGACTTGATGACGAATAGCACGGCCACGCAGAGAAACGTCAGCAGCAGGAACATCGCCGAGTGCACGGGATTGCGCATGGCCACGACCAGGATCGACGAGGCCACGGCGATCGTGCCGATCACGATGAAGACGAGCAGCGGCATCTGTGAGGTGATGTTGTCCATGTGGTTAGGAGCGAACGATGAACGATGAACGATGAACGATGAACGGCTTCGCTCCGCCGTGTTCATCGTTCATCGTTCCGCGTTCATCGTTCACTTCGTACCTCCTGAGATCAGCTTCGCGTCCTCGAGCTGCTTGTGGTCGTCCTCTTGCGGCAGCCCCGTGAACTGCGGACGATCGTCCCAATACTCGAGCTGCTGCATGTTGAAATAGAGGTCGTTTCGATCGTAAGTGGACAGCTCGTAGGTCTTGGTCGTGAGCCAGATCGACTTCGGCTTGGTCGGGCAAGCCTCTTCGCACAGCGAGCAGAACATGCAGCGCTTCACGTCGATGTCATAGCGGTCGAGGACCTTGACCTTCTTCTTCTTTCCGCCTTCTTCGATGATGTCGTCGTGAACGTCGATATAGATGATGTCGATCGGGCAGGCCACCGCGCACAACTTGCAGGCAATGCAGCGGTCATACGAAAACTTGAACATGCCGCGGAAGCGGTCCGCCGGCTCCATGCGCTCCTCGGGATAGCGGATGGTGACCTTCGGCTTGAAGAGCTGGCGCAGGGTGGTCTTGAGCCCTTCCAGCATGTCCAGAAGGAGGAACTTGTCCGACCACCTCGGCTTCGAATACTCAACTTGCATGAGCCACCTTCCGCGGGGCGCGGGGACGTTTGGGACGGAAGAGATAGAACGCCGTCGCCGCAATGGTGCCGAGGCCGATCCAGACCATCAGCCGCTCCTGCCCGAGGAGGATGAAGATGCCGGTCACGACGATGTTCGCCAGCGACAGGGGGATCAGAAACTTCCATCCCAGGTCCATCAGCTGGTCGAAACGAAAACGCGGGAACGTGGCCCGGAACCAGACGTAGACCAGCAGAAACGTCATCACCTTCGTGAAGAAGATCACCGCGCCGAGGATGCCGCCCATGATGCCCATACCGGCCAGAACCTCAGTGGTCAGTCCCAGGCCGAACATGCCCACCGACCAACCCCCGAAGAACAGCGTCACGACGAGACAGGAGTTGACGATCATCATCGAATACTCGGAGAGCATGAAGAACGCGAACTTCATCGCTGAATACTCAGTGTGATATCCCGCCACGAGCTCCGATTCCGCCTCGGGGAGGTCGAACGGCGTGCGGTTGTTCTCCGCGCACATCGACACGAGGAAGATGAAGCAGGCCACGATCTGAGTCAGGACGTTCCAGGCATTCGCTTCCTGGTAACGGACGATGGTGACCAGGTCCAGCGTTCCGGAGATCATCAGCACGCCGACGATCGAGAGTCCGAACGGAACTTCATACGAAACCATCTGCGCCGCGGAGCGCAGGCCGCCCATCAGCGAGTACTTATTGTTCGAGGCCCACCCGCCGAGGATGATGCCGTAGACGGCAGTGGACGTCATCGCCAGGATGAGCAGCAGCCCGACGTTGACCCGCGCGGCAATGAACGTCGGAGGCGGCCCGAACGGGATCAGGCAGAACACGAGGAAGGCCGGAACCAGCGGCCAGATCGGCCCGACAAAGTACGCCACCTTCTCCGAGCTCGACGGCACGATGTCTTCCTTGAGAAGAAACTTGATCGGATCCGCGATGATCTGCAGCAATCCCTGAGGACCAACGCGATTCGGCCCGAGTCGCGCCTGAAACAACCCCAGCAGCCGGCGCTCCACCCAGTTCATCGCCGCGACGATGATCTGCACGATCAGGAAGGCGATCAGGAACTTCACCAGGGGCCAGATGAGGTAAGTCAGGAGTGCCTTGTTCATGCGTTCGCTCTCCGAACGATGAACGATGAACGATGAACGATGAACACGGCGGAGCGAAGCTGTTCATCGTTCATCGTTCCGCGTTCATCGTTTCTCCTCACCGGTCCACCTCTCCGAGCACGATGTCGATGGTGCCGATGAGCGCCACGAGGTCGGACACCAGGTGCCCTTTGGCCATCGCGGGCAAAGCCTGCAGGTTGACGAAGGACGGCGGGCGCACATGACAGCGGTATGCGTTCTGTGTCTTACCGTCGCTCACGATGTAGTAGCCCAGCTCCCCTTTGGGCGACTCGATGGAGTGATAGACCTCGCCTTCCGGCGGACGCACCACTTTGGAGATCTTCGCTTTGATGTCGCCTGTGGGAGTGGCTTTGATGAGCGGGATGCACTGTTTGAGGATGTGCCGCGACTCACGCATCTCGGCCATGCGCACGAGGTAGCGGTCGTACGTGTCGCCGTTTTTTCCGGTGGGCACGTGAAACTCGAGCTCGGGATAGATCTCGTAAGGCTGGGCGCGACGAAGATCCCACTCAACGCCGCTGCCGCGTAGTGGCGGGCCGGTGATGCCCCAGTCGATCGCATCCTCAGGAGAGAGCACGCCGATCCCGATGGTCCGTTTCTTCCAGATGCGATTGTTCGTGAGCAGCGACTCGTACTCGTCGATCGCGTCTTCGAACTTGTCGATGAACGCTTCAATGTCATCCAACCACCCGGCCGGGATGTCTTCCGGCATGCCGCCAATGCGCATGCAGTTCAGGGTCAGCCGCGCGCCGCAATACTCCTCGAAAAAGTCCAGGACCTGTTCGCGTTCACGGAAGGTATAGAAGAAGGGCGTCATCGCGCCGAGATCGATGGCATGCGTGGCGAGCCACAGCAGGTGCGATGAGATGCGCTGCAGTTCCGAGAGAATGACGCGCAGAATCTGCGCTCGCCGCGGAATGAGGTGCGTCACCCCAAGAAGTTTCTCCACGGTCTCCACAAAGCCGAGGTTGTTCGTAGCGGAGGCTACGTAATCCATGCGGTCCGTATGCGGGATGCACTGCGGATACGCCATATGCTCGAAGAGCTTCTCGGTGCCGCGATGGAGGTATCCGATGATCGGCTTCGCGTCGATGATGCGCTCGCCGTCGATGCGCAGAATGACGCGCAGCACCCCGTGCGTCGACGGGTGTTGCGGCCCGAAGTTGACCTCCATCTCGTGGACGTCAAACAAGCTCCACCTCCCGGCCGGTTGGCGGTTGGCGGTTGACGGTTGGCGGGAACGACGACGTCACTCGGATTCCTCCGCGGGTGGTTCCTGCACGGGGGGCTGCTTCTGAGCAGGATCATCCATCGGCGTTTCTTCTGCCGCTGGATCTTCGATCGAGGGCTTGTCCAACGGTGGCTCGTCGACGGCGTCCGGCGCGGGCGCCTTCTCTGCCGGCGTTTCTGCCGGAACCGCTGGTGTTGCTGCGACCACAGGCTTTGCGACCGGCTTCGGCGCTGCCGGCTTCGCCGGAGCGGGTCCGCCACCGATCTGCGCCACAGGCCATTGACCGTAGCGTTTCCATTCGCCCTTATAGACGTTGACGTCCTTCACGTCTTTGCCGGTCGACCCCGCTTTCGGGCCGCCCCCCTCCGGAAACACCTCGGGGTAGATCCGGGCGCCTGTATCGATGCCGCGCACGGGAAAGTCCTTGCGCAGAGGGTAGCCGTTGAAGCCTTCCCACATCAGGATGCGCTCCAGGTTGGGGTGGCCGGGAAAGCCGATGCCGAACATGTCGAACGTCTCCCGCTCGTGCCAGTTGGCGGTCTTCCACACCGAAGTGACCGAAGGGACGGAGTCGTCGGTCCAGACACGCAGGCGGACGCGCGCGTTTTTCTGGAACGAATAGAGCGTGTAGGAGACGCCGAACCTCGCTCCAGTGTGGTTGGGGAACTTCGAGTAGTCGACACCGCAGAGATCGACGAGGTAGACGAAACCGGACTCCTTGAACACGCGACAGACTTCCACGATGCGCTCGCGGTCGACGAAAAGAGTGATCTCCCCGACCTGCTCGCGGGCATCGATGATCGCGTCACCGGCACGGGAGACAGCATCCGCGACCAGCGGGTCGCGCTTCAGTTCATCGACACTCCGCATGACCGGCGCCGCCGGTGGCGGAGTCGCGGCCGCCGGTGGCGGAGTGGGGCTTGGCGGAGGTAGCTCTGACATTGATTCTCGGTTCTCGGTTGTCCGTTGTCTGCGACTCACCGCTCGTGCGAGAAAGCCCGGACAACGGACACCAACAACGTTACGGGTTCCTGGTTGCTGGTTCTCCGTGGGATCTCGCCTTGAACTTCATCCTTCGCGAGCAACCGCAGACAACCAGCAACGAGCAACTAGCAACAGCGCTTCGTCACGCCGAATAGGGCTTGCCCGCCTCCTCCATGAGTAGCTTCAGCATGTCCAGCGTCTCCGCTTCACCCGGGACGCACAACGTGATGTCGTCTGTCTCGCCGCTGGCGATGGCGTCTGCATAGCCCTCGCAGTCCCAGCCACAGGCGCCGCAATCCGTCTGCGCCATCGCGGCGAAGAGCCTGGTCTCGAATTTTCCGCCCATCTCGTTCGCGAGTTGCATGCGCTCGGCGAGCATGAGGTCTTCGCGATGGAACGGGACGGCCGGAGACGCACCATCCGAGCTCTCGTCCGCAACGAGCTCCGGAGCGGCAGCCTGTTCGATGTCGGCCTGGGTGACTTCACCCTCCTGCGGAGCGATCGCAGCCGGCGCGGGCTTCGCGACTTTGGGGGCGGCCGGAGCCGCCGGCGCGCGTTTGACGCCGGAGATTGGCGCCTGCTTGAGTTGCGCGGCCTGCTCCACGCGGAGTGCCGGACCCTCATGCACCGGACGGAGCGAGTCGCGCACGGCCGCGCGGGCGAAGTCGTACGCCTCACCGCCCTTGCGGAGGATGTGCATCTTCTCGATCTTCTTCTGCAGCTCCATCAGCCCCCACATCAGCGCTTCGGGACGTGGCGGGCAGCCAGGGATATAAACGTCCACCGGGATGAGCCGGTCGACGCCCTGCGTGACGGCGTACGTGTCGTAAGGGCCGCCACACGTCGCACAGGAGCCCATGGCGATGACCCATTTCGGATCGGGCATCTGATCCCAGAGGCGGCGGACGATCGGCGCCATCTTTTCCGTGACCGTGCCGGAGACGATCATCAGGTCGGCCTGACGCGGTGTAGCGCGGAAGACTTCTGCGCCGAAACGGGCCATGTCGTGGCGTGGGTCAAGCACCGCCATCATCTCGATGGCGCAGCATGCGAGGCCGAACTGCATCGGCCAGAGAGAGGACTTACGGGCCCAGTTGAAGAACTTGTCGACGGAGGTCGTGAGAACGTTCGGATCGAAGCGGTTCTCGATCAGACCCATGTCAGGACCTTCCTCTTCCAGGCGTAGAAGTACCCAACCAGAAGGATCGCCAAAAAGACTGCCATCTCGACAGCTCCGAGCCAGCCGAGCTGTTTGAAACGGATTGCCCAGGGGAAGAGGAAGACCGTCTCGACGTCGAAGACGATGAAGAGGACAGCGATGAGGAAGTAACGGACCGAGAACCGGTGGTCGAACGCCAGGGAGGTGGGCGCGACGCCGCACTCGTACGGCTCGAGCTTGACCTTGTTCTTCACCGACGCACGCACGAGCGGCGCAAGGACGAACAGGGTCAAAATCGGCACCGACAACACGATGAGCACGGCTACCAGAAGTACTGAGTAGTTTGCCATTCTTCGCTCGCTGACTGGGAGACCGCGCCATTCTAGCCCGCGTTCCGGGAGAGTCAAGAAAGGAAGATCATTCGAGCAGGCAGTAGGCAGTAGGCAGAAGCAGGAACCAAAACCTTCGCTCCGCTGTCTGCTCCTGCCTCCTGCCTACTGCGTACTGCGTACTGCCTACTGCAACACTCAAAAGAGCGCACGCTGAAACTCCCAACCGCCCGTAGCGATGCCCTTGGCCTGCACGAGTACGCGCATCTCTTCGCCGATGCCGTCCGGAAGCACCAGGCGGCGCGCATCCTCTCGCGTCTGCAGCAGCTCCACTCCCTCGGCAGCATTGGCAATGCTCACTTCATGGACGGGGCGAAAAAGCTCGTGCGCGGTGATGTCCAGCGTGAGGAGGAACTTTGCCAGCCGGTCGAAGAACAGCGTGGGTACACCTTCGCGTGCTCCGGCGCGCTCCAGATCGCCGAAATTGACGTGAGCGGTCAGGTCCTGCTCGCCCGGGTTTGCGAGAAGATCTCGCGAAACGCGTTGCCCTGAGTACGCCGCCGCGGTGCCGAAGCGTCGCGCCCGCGGGTGAAAAAGCTTCGCTGACGGATACCCGTAGTCGATGGTGACGATCAAGCCGCGATCGATGAACTGCAGCACCTCTGCGTGGAACGCTTCCCACTCCAGCGAGACATCCGCAAACTGCCCCTCCTCCAGAACGATCCCACGATCGGCGAAGTAGCCTCCATAGGCGGGGGAGGCCACCCGCTCGCTCCAGTCCAATACTCCCGCTCGCTCGGTGACGCACAGCTCGTGGAGTTGTCTCCCTCGACAGACGAGGCGGGCAAAGGGGAAGGCGTCATACAGCTCGTTAGAGAGGATGAGATGCACCCCGTTCCGAGGAAGCTGATTGAGGAAGCCGACGGCCCGCACGTTCGAGGAGGCCTGCAGACGTGAGTGCGACCTGTCCAACCCGTAGTAAGTAGCGTTGGGCGACTCATTCTGGTCTGCGAGCGCAGCGATGAGGCTGCCATCTCCGCAACCAATGTCCACAATCGAGCACAGTTCGGCCTCATGGCGGCTCAGAAAGGACCGCACGAGGTTGGCTAGCGCGAAGGAAAACACCGGGCTGAGCAGGGGCGCAGTGACGTAATCAGCCTCCTTTCCGACCGGATTTCTGTCCCCTGAGTAGTAGCCGAACCTGGGATGATAGAGCACCAGCTCTACGTAGTCGATGAACGGCAAGTCCCCTTTTTGCAATCGTTTGCGAAGCACCTCCCGCAGCGACGACTCACCGGACATACGACGGATGGTACAACCTCCGGCCCCCTTTTTTGTCCTTACTTAAATGACAGGTGGCAGCCGTGTTGCGATAGTGAAGAGCGACACAAGGAGATCGAAACCATGAAACAGTTCACTGCAGCAGTACTCATCGCCCTCCTGGCCACCCCCGTAGCGTTCGCCGACGTTGCCAGCGAGCGGGACAAAACAAAGAAGGGCGCAATCATCGGCGGTGTCGCAGGCGCCATCGCAGGCACCATCATCGGCAACAACAAGCGGCTCGGCGGCAAGGGTGATCCCAAGCGTGGCGCGATCGTCGGAACAGCTGTCGGGGCCGCGACCGGCGCGATCGTCGGAGCCATGATGGACAAACAAGAGCGTGAGCTCCGCCAGATCGAAGGCATCGACGTCACCCGCACCGACGAAGACGAGCTCAAGGTTACGGTCCGTAACGAGATCCTGTTCGACTTTGACTCGGCCGGCCTGCGCTCCAGCTCGCGGGACGAGTTGCGCGAGATGGCCGAAGTCTTCAACCGCTACAACGACACCACCATCGTCGTCGCGGGCCACACCGACTCGAAAGGCTCGGAGTCGTACAACCGAAACCTGTCGAACCGCCGCGCCAGCGCCGTCTCCAACTATCTGGAAGACATCGGCGTTCGCTCATCACGGCTCGATGCGATCGGCTACGGCGAGTCCCGCGCGAAGTCGTCGAACAACACTGCCAGCGGCCGCCAGCGCAACCGTCGTGTCGAGCTCTACGTCAGGGCCAACGCATAGTTGTTGAAAGCGGTATCGATGTTGCGAAGGAGACGCTCGGAAACGAGCGTCTTTCTCGTTTTACAAAATGGAGGTTTTCT
>JANMSA010001110.1:0-13707 GCA_031388865.1 Acidobacteriota bacterium
CGAGCAGATCGCCCGCCAGGGCGCCGCTGCGCCGGATGGTGCGTCTGGCAATGTCCCGCGCCCCCAGCCGCGGGATCTGCGGTTCTCCCGCGAGTGACCGGCCCGAGGAGCGATTCCGCCGCTGCTCGGTAGATCCTCGCCCTTGCGCGGTTAAAATGAAACACGATGAACGCTCCTGAATACCTCGTGGTAATCACCGGCCTGTCGGGGTCCGGCAAGAGCTACGTGCAGTCCACCCTCGAAGACCTCGGCTTCTACTGCACCGACAACCTGCCCATCGAGCTGATCGAGCCCTACCTCGACGAGGTCACATCCCACGAGAAGGCGAACCGTGTGGGCATCGTCGTCGACGTCCGGACCAAGGACTTCGCAACACTCTTTCCATCCTTCTACCGCGAGCGCCTGAAAAAACGCGCCCCACGCGCAATGCTGATCTTTCTGGAGGCTTCGGACGAGGTTCTGGCGAGGCGGTATTCAGAGACACGACGCCCGCACCCGATGGCGAAGGATCGTCCGGTGCTGGACGCGATTCAGGAAGAACGCGATGCACTGACCGAGGTAAAGTCCCTCGCAGACATGGTGCTGGACACCTCCGCGTTCTCGGTACACGAGCTGAAGTCCGAGATCCTGCGCAGGTTCGAGATGCCAGGCGAGCACACGTCGATGCTCGTCACCATCATCTCGTTCGGCTTCAAACACAGCATGCCGTACAACCTCGACCTGCTGTTCGACGTCCGGTTTCTGCCCAACCCGCATTTCATCGCCGAACTCCGTCCAAAGACGGGCCTGGACCCGGAAGTCATCGAGTACCTGCGCGCGCAGCCCGAGTACGACGCTTTCTACCAGCGCCTGCACGACTTTGTCGGATACGTCCTGCCGCAGTACGAAAAGGAGATGAAGAGCTATCTCACGATCGGAATCGGCTGTACTGGAGGGAAGCACCGTTCCGTGGCCATCAGCCAGCGGCTGTCCGAGGACCTGGAAGCCGCCGGGTACTCCGTGGAGATCGTTCACCGCGACCATAAACGGTAGTTCGCAGCGCGGCAGACCGACGAGATGGATCATTCACACTCCCCCGTCGAGAGCCTTCTCCCCCGTGAGGGGGAGAAGGTGCCGAAGGCGGATGAGGGGGCTCCCTCTGGCCGCCGATCCGTCAGAGGATGAGACGCATGAAGCGATGCTCTGCAGAGCGTAGAGTTTGATCGGCCGGGTCGCTGCGACGTTTCAAGTTTCAGAAGACAAACACCCAGCGGTGCATCGCCGACTTCTACTGCCGGCCGTCTGCCACAGAGTGCCCCCTCATCCGCCTTCGGCACCTTCTCCCCCGTGTGCGGGGGAGAAGGATCTCGAAGGGGATGGGTCTCGTCGAATTTGAGTGAGGACTGCGGCGACAGGTTGGGGCCCTCGGGTCTGTCACGGGTGGGTGAGAGTCGATACGTGGAGTGCGCGCGAGCCGGCTTTCAGCGGGTGCCCATCGAGCTGGCGGCTTCGAGCGTCACCCGCGCGCGCTTCACGGGTACGGCTCTCGTCAGGATCGGGTAAGGGTTCACCATCTCGTCGTTGTCGTTGACCGCGAAGTGGAGGTGAGCAGGCGTCGTTCTGGCGTTGCCCGTGTTGCCGACGTAGCCGAGGAGGTCACCGCTGCGGACCTCCATCCCCTCATACAGGCCCGCAGCCCAGCGGTCCAGGTGTGCATAGTAGAACGAGGTGCCACTCTCGGTCGTCAGCCAGAGGCAGAGACCACCCTTTGGCTGATCGCCGATGAAGCTCACGACGCCGTCTGCAACCGCGACGATTCCGGTGCCTTTCGGCGCGAAGATATCGATTCCTGTGTGCTTTCTGCGTCCGCCGTCGCGGGCGAAGTGCCAGCTGTCGGACAGGTCGTACGGCTGGATACCGACGACAGGCATGTTGAGGGACGAGCCATTCAGCGGGGCGAACAGCGCCCGCGCGCGCGCGGCAAACTCGGTGTCCCGCGCCTTCTTCGTCTCCGCGGTGGCGACGAGCGCCGGCTTCCTGGCGACCTGCCGGCCGTTGTAGCGATTGAGGTCGGAGCGGAGTTGGGCGATCAACTGGCTGAAGTCTTCGTCATCCGACTGGAGAGTTGCGGCCGGGGCGGCGACGACGGTCGCGGTCGTGGTGCAGGCGTTGAGCAGAAGAAGCGCAGCCAGCAGGACGATCAGTCCGCCTGCCCGCCCATTCGTTTTCTGTGACGCGTTCATGGATTCCGTTTGACGACAGACGGGAGTGTAAAGGTCTTCGACCTCGACTGTAAAGAGCGGCGGTCGACGATCGGGTATGTTGTTAGACTCCGCCCGTGAAAATGGAGGCATTGCGTTCGGTGAGGTCCATCGTGGCCGCTGGTCTGGCCATTCGCGGGATCATGGGTGCACTTCTGTTCTGGATCTCAGACGCAGGGCTGCCTTTCGCCAGACCGTTGCAGCTTGGCCGGGGGATGTGGTTTTTCGCTTCGGATGCCGAGTACTACCTCACACAGTCCGCGATCGCCGCGCGGAGCGGCCTTGGCGGGATCCTGTCGTACTCCCGTGATGTCCATGCGGTCTCGTACGTGCAGGCGCTCGCGTTCTTCGTAGGGATCTTCGGGGAGAGCGCGGCGGGGGCGATACCGCTCAACCTGGCGTGCTACGCGGCCACCTGCTGGATCATCGTGCTCTGGGGAAGAGTCGTCGATGCGCCGCGGGCGGTGATCGTATTTACACTCGTTGCCGTCAGCTTCTCGCCTTCCGGAGTCCTCTGGGCGACCCAGCCCCTGAAGGAGACCTTCTTTCAGTTTGTGTTTGTGGCCATCGTCTACACCTGCTTCGCCGGTGAACGCGCGTGGCGTCACGGCCGCACAGGCGTTCCTTTGATCGCCGCAGGTGCGTTCCTCGCGCTGCTCTTCATTCTGGCCGGTATTCGATGGTATTTCGCCGCCCTGGTGATCGTCGGTTGCGGGGTCTGTGTGCTCGTCGCGGCCTGGAACACCCCGAGACGCGCACTCCTGCTGTTCGTGATGGCGATGCCGCTCATTCTGCTGATGGGGCGTGCCGTGGTGACGGGAGGAGGACACGCGGTGCTCATTCCGCTCCGCGGTGTCCTGCGGCTCGAGCGTGAGTGGGTGCAGGTTCCCGCCATGCTGAAGGTCATGGTCCCTTCTACACGCGAACAGCTGGAAAGCCTTGGCGGAGGCACTCTGATCCGGCGATCGGCCGATGCAGCACCTCCGACCAGTCACGGCCAACGCCTGCTCACGGGCACGCTGGCCACGTTTGTTCCGCGAAGCGTGACTGCGGGCACGGGCCTCGTCGCCATCGATGGCGGAAGAGGGCTATGGCTTTTTGCTGACCTCGATACGCTCTTCTTCGAAGCGGTGGTCGCTGGCGCGATCTTTCTGTGCATTCGACGCGGCCGCACGCGGGCGGCAAGTCCGATCTTCTGGATGCTTGCGGTCATCACTCTTCTGACGACGGCCATATTGATCTACACCATTCCCAACTTCGGATTGCTCTTCCGGCTCCGTCTGCTGATCGTGACCGGTTGCGCGCTGCTACCTCTGGCCCGGTGGAGCGGAGAAGAGGTACGGCGCGACGTCTTCGATCCGGCGAACGGGAACGACCTCCACATCCGCGCGGATCTCCGCAGCGTTCGACTGGGGTACGAGCACGCGACGGAACCCAAGGGCGGCGGCCTCGCGGGCGCGCAGGTCGGGCTGCGAAACGCTGCGGATCTCGCCGAGGAGGCCCACCTCGCCGAACAGCACCAGGTCGTGCGGAATGGCTAGGTTGCGTTGAGACGAGAGCACTGCTGCAATGACGCCCAGATCGAGTGCAGGCTCGTCGATCTGCAGGCCGCCCGCGACGTTCACGTAAATGTCGCTCTGCACGAACGTCCCGGCGCCCTTGCGCTCGAGCACAGCCAGCAGTAGCGAAACGCGATTGGCGTCGATGCCCATGGCCATCCGCCGGGGCGACGGGAAGTGAGTGGGCGACACGAGCGCCTGCACTTCGATGAGCAGAGGACGTGTCCCCTCCACAGCCGCAAGGATTGCTGACCCCGGCGACTGGCTGCGCTGCGAGATCAGCGCGGCCGATGGGTTCGGAACCTCCTCCAACCCGTCGTCGTGCATCTCGAAGATCGCCACCTCGTTCGCCGGGCCGAAGCGATTCTTGTATGCGCGCACGATGCGGTAGTTCTGAAACTTCTCCCCCTCGAAGTAGAGAACTGTGTCGACGATGTGTTCGAGGGTCTTCGGACCAGCGATCGTTCCTTCCTTGGTGATGTGGCCGATGAGAAAGATGGGCAACGACAACCGTTTCGCAGCGGACATCAAGACCCCTGCCGAGTCGCGCACCTGCCCGACCGAGCCTGGCATCGACTGGTTGGAGGCGGTGTGCACGGTCTGGATGGAGTCGACGATCAAAGCCACGGGCTTCAACTTCTCCACCTCTGCCAGAATCCGCTCCACCGAGGTCTCGGTGAAGAGGCGGATGTTCTCGCTGGTGGTGCCGAGGCGGCGCGCGCGCAGTGCGATCTGACGGGGGGACTCTTCTCCGGAGACGTAGAGGACCGGACCGCCGCTCGCCAGCTCGTCCGCGACTTGAAGGAGCAGGGTGGATTTGCCGATCCCTGGCTCGCCTCCGACGAGCGTGACGGCGCCGAGGACCAGACCACCTCCGAGAACGCGATCCAGGCTGGGGATGCACGTGGTCATTCGCGGCGCCCCATCGAAGTCCACTGCGGTGATCGGAATCGGCCCGCCGGCGACGCTCATCGAGGAGGCATGGGCCGGGATCGGGGGTCTGTCTTCCTGTGCGTACGAGTTCCACGCGTTGCAGTCGGGACACCGCCCCAGCCACTTCGAAGCCTGCGACCCGCACTCGGTGCAGGAGTAGATGATTGCCTTCCTGGCCACGGGCTGATTCTAACGGCGGGCGTGACTTCTACGCAGCGTAGTGTCGTCGCGCTCTCAGAGAAGAGATCGCACGGCGCGAACGCTCCACACGGAGTAGTGACAGCCACGCAGTGCCGGCCTTCAGTTGGCGATAGGCCGTAACCCCTGGTCCGCGCCTTGTGACCCCGATCATCGCCCCCTAAATGGATTCCCTCGAGAAATGGATCGCGATGAAAGCGATCGTGCGATCGCGCCAAAGAAACTGCTGAAATCGCTTGGAAGGGCGTTATCCTTCGACTTCCGGAGGGAATGATGTACGTCGCGAACGACACGGCCATCCCGATCCTCTACACTGTGGTGGGCGGCGGCGTTGTGCACGGAACGATCCTCCCTGGTCAGGGGAAGGAGATCGATTCCACGCAGGCGCTCACTGTGAGCCTGACGACGGACGACGGCTCCCCGCTCCCGGCATCCCTCTCGGTCACCCTCTCGGCGTGAGGGTCTGGAAATCGAGGTCTGGCGACGCGGTGAGATCCGCCTTCAGCACCTTCCGCATCTGGTCGAGCGCGTGGCGATTCTCCTGTTCCGTGTTCGACGCTACGCAGTCCGCGGGCACCATCACGTTGAAGTCGCGCATGTACGCATCGTTCGCGCTGGCGCGCCGCGGACACAACCGCGGACCACGTGTGGGCAGATCACCTGTTGGTCCTGGCGGCAAGCGATGCGTTTACGCGGAGTCTGTTGCCACGAGGTGACTTTGCGCCCGCATCGTGAGCGGTTGTGTGGTCGCCGCTCCGAGGCGTGGGAGCAATTCGCCACCACCCAGGCCCCAGGTCCCTCCACTCACGGTCGGGATGACAGCGTTGGAAATGTCTCGCAGAGTAATCGCGCTCGCAGAGCCGGTCACCGGGCCGGCGGAACGACGAGGCGGTTCAGAAACGCGCTCTCGATCGTGGGATCGGGATTGACCATGTCGAAGTCCGCACCACCTTCGAAAAGGCAGTCGATCGCGAACTGCCAGGCCATGATCGGGCAGGGCAGCTTCACCGCGGGGGTGTTGAACGGCGCATCCCACGTCGGAATCGCCTTCGTGCACGCGCCGGTGCGCGCACGGAAGACCCATGCGCCGGCGCACGGAAAGCCGAGCGAGGCGGCGCGCACGATCGCGTCCCAGGTCGCGTTCTGATTCTGCCGGCAGTAGATGCCGGGGACCAGCGTGAAGCGGCGGCCGCTCACGCGCCGGCTCTGTGCGATGAGCCCTCCCGACCAGCCGATCCAGTAGTCGACGGAGAGGGGCGGGTTTCTCTCGCTGGTGCCCTCGACGTCGAGGAACATCAGCAGCTCTCCACCAATCGCGGCCAGCTTCTCGATCTGCAGAGACTCCACGAACGCGTCAACGTTCAGGATGGCGTCCGCCGCTCCATCGCTCGCTGAACCTGCAACCCGGTTGGTCTGCCGGGCAATCGGCAGCAACCGGATGTGATGAGCATTCAGGATGGCATCCTCCGCGGCCGGCTGGTAGTCCTGCCCGAAGCCGGGACGCTTGAAGTAGCGACCCCAGAACACGGGAGTCGTCTTCAGGTGCCGGGCCACCATCTGCACGAGCTCCTCTGTAACGGGAGCCAGCGTGTCCGCGCCCAGCAGTGGAGAAGGCATTCCGCGGGAAAGTCTACCCGGTCATGGCGTTCCTGGCTCGCTCGAGCCAGCACTTCGCTGTTCGCTCGACAGCTGACTAGAACGGGCAGTCGAGACACGCGGAGCCGCAGCAGGTGGGTTCTGAGGCCGGGCGCCAGCGGGGAGGGGGAGGCGGCGCCTCTTCAGGCGTCGCTCTCCCCTGGGTCTGCTGCTCGTCGTTCATTCAGGAATTCGTGTGCGGCTGCGCCACCGGGGTGACGTCCGTCAGCGGGCCGGTTCCCGGAGCGATGGTCATCGTCTCACCGGGGCCTTCTGCCGGGTAGTACTCCTTGAGCTTCAGGTAGTCCGTTCCCGTCTCTTCGGTGATGATCTGATTCACCTCGACGCCGTCGAGGGTCTCCTTTTCGAGGAGCTTTCGGGCGATGCGATCGAGGGCGTTTTTGTTGCCGTTGATGATCTCGTGGGCGGTCTTGTACGCCTTGTCTAGGATGCGGCGGACTTCCTTGTCGATCTCGACGGCGGTGGCCTCCGAGAAGTCTCCGTGTTGAGCGAACTCGCGTCCGAGGAAGATCTCCTGCTCTTTCTTGCCGTAGGTGACGGGGCCGAGATCGGACATCCCCCACTCGCAGACCATCTTCCGGGCCATGGCGGTGGCTCGCTCGATGTCGTTGCCGGCGCCTGTGGTGATCTCGTTGACGAATACTTCCTCGGCGATGCGGCCGCCCATGAGCACCGCCAGCATGGCCTCCAGGTAACGCTTCGAGTACGAGTACTTGTCCTCGAGCGGAAGCTGCTGGGTGAGTCCGAGAGCCCGGCCACGCGGGATGATGGTGACCTTGTGCAGCGGATCCGCTGCGGGAAGCATGGCCGCGACGATCGTGTGTCCGGACTCGTGATAGGCGGTGTTCTTCTTCTCGCGATCGGACATCATCATGGACTTGCGCTCGACGCCCATGATGACCTTGTCCTTCGCGTACTCGAAGTCGACCATCTGCACTTTCTTCTTGTCGTAGCGCGCCGCGTTCAGGGCCGATTCGTTGACGAGGTTGGCGAGATCGGCGCCGGAGAAGCCCGGCGTGCCGCGCGCAAGCACCGCCAGATCGACATCCTCGGACAGCGGAATGGTGCGTGTGTGTACGCGGAGGATGCCTTCGCGACCTTTGAGGTCCGGCAGGTCGACGACGACGCGCCGGTCGAAGCGGCCCGGGCGGAGGAGGGCGGGATCGAGGACGTCCGGACGATTCGTGCCCGCGATGAGGATCACGCCATCGTTGGACTCGAACCCGTCCATCTCGACGAGGAGCTGGTTCAGCGTCTGTTCGCGCTCGTCGTGTCCGCCGCCGAGGCCGGCGCCGCGGTGACGGCCGACGGCGTCGATCTCATCGATGAAGATGATGCAAGGGGCGTTCTTCTTGCCCTGTTCGAACAGATCGCGAACCCGCGATGCGCCCACGCCGACGAACATCTCCACGAAGTCGGAGCCGGAGATGGAGAAGAACGGCACGTTCGCCTCGCCGGCGATGGCGCGGGCGAGGAGAGTCTTGCCGGTCCCGGGAGGACCCATCAAGAGGACCCCTTTCGGGATCTTGCCGCCGAGCTTCGTGAACTTCTGCGGCTCCTTCAGGAACTCGATGATCTCATGCAGCTCGACCTTGGCCTCGTCGACGCCAGCCACGTCCTTGAACGTGACTTTCTTGGCGCTGCCGGAGAGCAGCTTTGCTTTCGACTTGCCGAAGGAGAGCGCCTTGTTGCCGCCGGCCTGCATCTGGCGCATGAAGAAGATCCAGAGACCGATCAGAAACAGGAATGGAGCCCAGGTGATGAGGGCCGTGATGAATGGCGCATCGCGGCGCGGCTCGAACTCGACGATCACCTTCTGGCTCTCGAGGTTCTTGTAGAGCTCATCCGGCCAGTTGGACATCGGCGGACCGGTGGTGGTGAACTGCCGCTTTCCGCCGGGGGCGGCGACCTTCGTCTCACCGGCGATCTTGTCGTCGCTGACGATGACCTTCTCGACGTACCCCTGATTGACGCGGTCGCGAAACATGCTGAAGGCGATCTGTTCGTTCGTGCCCTTGGCAGTGTTGAACAGATTCCAGAGGAGGAAGACCAGCACGATGATCACGACCCACAGGAGTGCGGTTTTTACTGTGGAATTCAACGGATTTGCCTCCAACGCGGCGACGCGGGTACTTCGCGCGTGCCACGTACACTATCGCGACTGGTAACGGGACGCGAGGGATCGATATTGCAGAGCAGAATGCACTGACACAGCAAGTCCCTCCGACTCATTCGCTGTCCTTAGCGCGAAGGTGGACAGGATGGGGCGCCTCTGGGCTGCGATCCGGGGGCGTGACCTCAGTCCACACCTCGTAGAGGGCGCCTTCACCTCCGGACACGCGGAACCGCTCCGAGACCTCCACCCCTGCGATCCAGACGATCTCGCCGTTCCAGATCAGAAGAGGAAGGCGATCACGCAGGGCAGCGTCGACCTTGCGATCGATTAGAAAATCTTTCAGCTTCTTCGCGAAGGGGAGGCCCAGAGGGTGGAAGCGATCGCCCTGGCGACGGCTGCGTACAGTGAACGTGGCCTCGGAGCTGGGCGGGAGCTGGATCACCTGGCGCTCCCCGGTTGGAGGCTGGCGAAGGTGCATGGTCATCTGGAGGGGCGGAATGTAGACGCTCCCGTTCGCGAGGAGCGTGACCTCGAATTTCTCTGCGGGTGGGGAGGGTGCCCGGAGCACCCAGGAGTCCTTGTCTCGCAGAAGCTCGAGGTGTTTGGTGACGCTGATTCGCGGGACGGTCAGCAGGGTTTCGGCGATGCGGATGGCGTCAAAATCTCTCGCGCCAGGATCGAGGCGTCGGATGTGGCGCTGCAGGAGCGCGGCGCGCAGCCAGCGCTCATCGGGCCACGCACGAAAGCGTGACTGGAGTGGAGACGCCTCGACGCAGTCGCGTTCGGCGCCGTCGATCGCGCGTTCGAGGATGGGCCACTGGGAACGAGCCTGATCCGCGGTGGCGGCCAGCGCGTCGACGCCGCCCAGCTCCCGAAGAATGGAGCGAACGCGGTTCCTGAGAAAGCGTGGATCGTGGTTCGAGCGGTCGGCGCGTGCGACGACACCCTGTTCGCGCAGGAACGCTTCGATGCTGGCGCGGGGGACGTTGAGCAGCGGACGGATGATCCCGTCGTCGCGCACGGGGTGAATCCCGCGCAGCCCGGCCAGGCCGCTGCCGGTGAGAAGTCTCATCAACACGGTCTCGGCCTGGTCGTTTTTCTGATGCGCGGTTGCCACAAAATTCGCGCCCACGGAGTCGCGGATCGCAAGGAGTCGCGAGTAGCGGACCTCTCGCGCCGCGGCCTCGATGCCGCGCTCGCGGACGCTGGAAGGATCGAGCGTTCCATCGGCCACATGGAGCGGGATTCCCAGCCGCTGACAGAGGGCGCGAACGAACGTTTCATCATCCTCGGAGTCCTGGCCTCGAAGCCGGTGGTTGACGTGCGCAGCGAACGGCTGGACGAGGGCGTCATCCAGAAGAGTGAGGGCGATCAGCAAGGCCGTGGAGTCCGATCCTCCGGAAACGGCCACAACCAGACGGCCTTTAATGCCTTCTTTGACGATAAACTGACGAATGTCCGCCGGAACGGTGGCCATGCAGGAGCTAGTGTACGGGTACATCGTCAAAACGAGTTGGAGGGTTCACGTTCATGCGTGGGAAGAACCGCGACGGGTTTACGCTGATCGAGTTACTGGTGGTGGTTGCCATCATCGGCATCCTCGCAGCCATTGCCATTGTGAACTATCTGAGCGCGCTGACCCGCGCGCGTCAGAAGCGGACGATGGCGGACATGCGCACGATCGCCGGAGCGTGGGAGGCTCGCGCCGCTGAGAATCAGTCCTACACGGCAGCGGGCTTCACGTTCCCAGCTGTTCCCGTGACCTTCAACCAGCTGCAGACCTCACTCACGCCTGCCTTCATCAAGGCCCTTCCGAAGGTGGACGGGTGGGGCAAGGAGTTCGAGTTTGCAGCCGAGGGGAAGATCTATGGGATCCGCTCGCCGGGCCGCGACGGCGTCTTCGAGGGAATGAGTTACAGCACCGACGCCACCTCCAGTCCCGACTGCGACATCGTGTTCTCGAATGGCAACTTCGTGCGCTATCCGGAGAGCGTGCAGAGCAAGTAGAACGCGTTCGGTTCCCGATCGTTCCAGTTTCGTTTGGAAACGAACCGGTCAGCCCGATTTCCTCTGAGCTGCGATCCAGCGATCGACGTTCCCCTCCAGCACCTCGAGCGGAACGGCCCCGCTGCCGAGGACGACGTCGTGGAACTCGCGGACGTCGAAGGCCGGGCCGAGAGCCGCTTCCGCACGCTTGCGCAACTCCTTGATCTTCAGCTCTCCGAGCTTGTACGCCAGCGCCTGTCCCGGCCATGAAATGTACCGGTCCACCTCGGTCTCGACTTCGTGCAACGGCAGCGCCGTCCGCGTGGCCATGTAGTCGACGGCCTGCTGGCGCGACCAGCCCATCGCGTGGATCCCGGTATCGACCACGAGCCGGCAGGCGCGCCACATCTCGTAGCTCAGGCGGCCGAAGTCGTCGTACGGATCGGTGTAGAAGCCTGCCTCGATCCCGAGCCACTCCGAATACAACCCCCATCCTTCACCGAAGGCCGAGATGTACGAGAAGCGGCGAAAGTTCGGCAGGTTGCCGAGCTCGCGGCTGAGCGCAATCTGGAGGTGATGACCAGGCACCGCCTCGTGCAGCGTCAGCGCTTCCAAGTTGTAGAGCGGCCGGCTGTCGAGCTTGTAGGTGTTGACCCAGTAAATCCCCGGCTGCGTGCTCCCCTGCGCGGCCGAGACGTAGCGGCCGGTGGTGTACTTCGGCGCGAGGTCCGCCGGCACGGGGTCGACCGTGTAGGGAAGGCGCGGCAGGGTCTTGAACAGCGAGGGCAGCTTGCCGTCCATCCGCTTCGCGATCCGCGAGGCCTTCGACAGCAGTTCCTCCGGCGTCCTCGCGTAGAACCGCGGATCGCTGCGCAGAAACTTGAGGAAGGCCGGGAAATCCCCCTCAAACTTCGCCTTCTTCATCACCGCGTTCATCTCCGCGGCAATTCGCGCCACCTCCGATTCTCCGATTGCATGAATCTCCTCAGCCGTCAGCTTGAGAGTCGTGAACTGGCGGATCTTGTAGCGGTAGTAGGCGCGGCCCCTGGGAAGCTCCGACGCTCCGAGGGTCGTGCGGGCGCCGGGCAGATACTCCTTGCGGAAGAACTCGAGCAGCTCGCGATAGCCGGCGATGGCACCGATCGCAACTGCGCTCTTGCCGGCAACGCGAAGCCGCTCCCGCTCCCCCTCCGGAACGCTGGCGGGAAAGCGTTCGAACGGGGCCCAGAACACGCTGGACGTCACGCTCGACGCTCCACTCGATGCTGGCTCGGCGACGACGTGCGCCGAGATCGTACGGTCGTAGCCGGTGAGCGTCACCCGTGGCACCGTCATGCCACGCTTCAGCCCGAGGCGCATCCAGTGGATTTGCTCGCGGACGTAGCGCGGCCAGGCGTTGAGACGGGCGATGTAGTTCTCGTAGTCCCGGACGCTCGTCAGCGGAACCTGCTGCGGCAGCCGCGCGAATTCGGTGTGAAACCCGGAGTCGGCGTTGATCGGGATCTGATGGTCGTCGAACTGGTACCCCTCGATCGCCTCGTCGAGTTGAGCCCGGAACATGTCGTAGTTCACGACCTCCTCGGCCGGGAGCTTCGTCCGGTCGATGGCCTTCAGGTCCTCCAGCGTCGCCTGGGTTCGGCCGTATTCGCGCTCCAGCGCTTGGGGCGTGATCGAGGCCAGGCGGTCTCCGTACTCGTGTCGTCCGACCAAGCTGGCGAACAGCGGATCGTCCTTCAGCCGCGCTTCCCAGGCACGGTCGAAGAGTGCGTGGAGCTTCTGGGCCTCGCCGGCGAATGCGGGTGCGGTCAACAGGACTGCGAGCGCGAACAGCGTGCGTTTCATGGCGGCGATTATCGCGCGGATTCCCCTGAAAGGAGAACGACTCCGATGGTCTACATTCGCCAGCGCAGCGAAACACTGATGCCCACGGTCCTCATCTCCGCATCCGTGCCTGCAATCTCCAGTTCGAAGGTCCTGGCCGGGCGGATGATGGTCGCCGGGCCACTGCTAGTGCGGAACGTCCCGAGGTCGGAGTAGCGAAGGGTGACGTCGAGCAGTACGCCATCGGTGAGGGGAATACTGGTTCCGGCCGCGGCGGTCCAGGCGAAGGCTGTATGCACCCCACCTCGTGCGATCGTTGCCGCGTCCGGCGCGATTCCGGGGAACGCAAACGTGACCGCATGGAGCTCGTTGCGGGACACGCCGGCTCCAGCGCTCAGGAAGGAATGGCCGATGCCTGCCAACCCGGCCAGGAGCGCACTGGTGGCCCGCGCCTCCGCTGCGACTAGTGTCATTCAGGATGAGTGTTCGTCCGGGGGATGCGGGCAACGCACGCGCTATTTCTCGGTGGCGAGCGTTTCTAAGCTTCTTCCCGCCGTGCATCGTTTGACACCGCGTAGGAGCCGAGGGACCCTCGGAGGATGTTGAGGACGAGACTGACGTTGACGCCGGGCGCAAACGGAACGAAGAAACTGGTGGACCGCTACGGAGATCGCCTCGTATGCGTGCGCGATCGCTATGACGCCGACCGGCGGAAGCGCATCAAGACCGTGGAGCTGATCGAAGAAGAGAGCGACTGGCTGCCGCGGGCAGAGCTCTACCTCGTGAAGGTCGCCTGGGACGAAGTCGGTCTTCGCGATCGCATGAAAGCCGCCGGAGGCCGCTGGAACGCGGAGAAGAAACTCTGGGTCGTCTCCGGGCCCACCGTCCGAGCCCTGATGCTGCAGGAACGCGTCGTGGGCTGGCTCGATCTCGGCTAGATATCCACAGGTAGATGTAGATATCCACTGATATAGACTTGCATCTACGAATAGATGGCGACCGAGGTCGTCGAATACAGAGTTGAACGTAACCGCTTCGCGGTAGCTGCGCTCCACCAGGATTTTGGTCATGACGATCATGTCTCGTTGAGCGTCGAACTGGCCGCCTCCCTCGCGTAAAGGGTTTGTTGGCGTGATGTTGCCTTCGTAAGGAGGCAGTCATGACCCCGTTACGTCAGAGGATGATCGAGAAGCTCGAG
>JANMSA010001123.1:0-1730 GCA_031388865.1 Acidobacteriota bacterium
GGCACCCCGCCCAAATCCCTCGCTCCGGTTCTGGATGACAGCCGCAAACCCGCGTAAACACTCGAAGTTTCTTGAAGCGCAGCGAAGGATCCTTACCCAACGGTGCGCGCACGATCCCTCCGCGCTATACGGGGTCCCCCATTCTGTTTGTCTTTCTCAGGCGCGCCGCACGGGCCGTCCAGGGTCAGGAGCTCGACGCTGGGATGATACCTGCGCGGCCCGATCTACCGCCGCGTCGCTGCCCTGCGCCGCGGCACGACCGCCGCGTTGAACGTCGTGGTGATGGTGTAGGCGCTCCCGATCGCCGGTACACTCCCGGCCGGCTCGATCTTGAGCACGAACTGAATGGGCGCGATGACCTCGTTGGTCCCCGATCCGGCTTGTGTGCGGATCGTGCCGGTGCTGTTGGCGGCGATGGTCGTCGTCAACGCAGCCGTTCCGGGAGCGCTCAAGGTCGCTCGCAGCGGCGTCTCTCCAGTGGTCAGAGTTACCGCGACTGGCCCGGACCTGTCCACCGTGAATCGAAAGAAATCGACATCAGCTGCCGAGCAGACTCTCGGCGAGATCGAACCCGAAGGGGAAAGGCGTCCGAAAGCGCTCAGCTCATCGTTGTTGGGCTCGAAGACGTCGTAACAGACAGGCGCGAAGTTCCCGATCTCAGCGTTGGCGACGACAATGAACGACTGAGGCGTCGTGGTCGGCACAGAACTTCCCAATACGCGGATCTTGTACACCCCGGCCGTTGCATTCGTCAGATCGACCTGCTCGAGGTTGTCCCGGACGTTGCGCCCCGTCGTTGCCGGAGCGTCGGGAGTCGCGGGATCGAGGATCCAGGGTCGCATCTCGACTCCGGACGGGTCGATGACCACGAGATCAAGATCGTTGATGAGCGCTGCTTTCTCGACGGTTGACGGGCCGGCCGCCGGATCCGTCCAGGCCAGCGTCACCCGAGGACTGCCGCTGACGACGTTCAGGCCGAATTCGACCGCGGTCCCCTGGGAAACTGAACCGCGGCGGATGCGAAGCCCACTTCCCTGGTCCGATCGGATCGTGTCGACGGCGTTCTGGGCGTTGGCCAGTCCGTAACCGTAGGTGTAATCCGGGCCTGGATGACCCAGGTCCTCCGCGCCATTGAGCAGGATTGCCCTCATCTCATCCGGCCTGGGATTGGCTCCGCTGAACGTGCGACGCCACTGCTCGATCAGCAACGCCGAGATACCCGACACGACCGGCGTCGACATTGATGTTCCTTGTAGAAAGGCGTAGCCACCGCTCTGTGTCGTTGAAAATACAGCGACGCCCTTGGCCACGAGATCGGGTTTGACCCGGCCGTCGAGGGTTGGACCTCTCGACGAGAATTCGCCGATGAGCTTCGTGGGGTCGACGGCGCCGACAGCAATCACGTTCTTGGACGATCCCAGCGGTCCTGCCGTCAGAAACGGTCCATTGGGAACGTGCACCTCGGCTTCGCAGGATCCGCATTGCGGTGTCGGACAATCCGTTCCGCTCTTGTTCGCTGAAAAGCAGTAGACAGTCTTGTCTTCAGGCACAGTGCCGAAGTCGTGAAAATGAGCGAATGGGGCGGCCGACGGACCGAAATCGCTTCCGTCGTTCCCGGACGAGTAAATGATCAGAACGCCTTTTTCGATGGCCAGCTGATCCAGCGCGTTCGACTCGAACTCGTAGCTTCCGTAGAACTGGTTCCCGTACCAGACCCACGTGGGCGTGCG
>JANMSA010000953.1:0-3570 GCA_031388865.1 Acidobacteriota bacterium
GGCTTTCCGATCTACGAGTCCTTCACCCGCTATCTCGGCGCCGTCCCGGTGCCGCTCCACCTGCGTGAAGAAAACGGGTTCACATGCGACGCAACGGACCTGGCCCGGCTCATCACGGAACGCACGAAGCTCATCTACCTCAACTTTCCGTCGAATCCGACAGGCGGCGTGGCGACGCGGGAACAGCTCCAAGATCTCGCAGACGCGATTCTCCATTGCGCGCCCGAGGACGTCCGTGTCTATTCCGACGAGGTGTACGAGCGCATTCTCTTCAACGGTGCGCGGCATCAGTCGATCGCCTCGGTGCCGGGGATGGAGGAGCGGACCATCATCGTCTCGGGCGTGTCGAAAACCTACGCGTGGACGGGCGGCCGCGTCGGCTGGGCGATCCTCCCCACCGCCGCAGAAGCGGACGCGTTTCGGAACCTCAACATCAACTATTTCTCGTGCGTTTCCGGCTACAACCAGCTCGGGGCGAAGATGGCCATCGAGTCGCCGGAGAGCGAGCCCGGGATCGCTGTCATGGTCGCGGAGTTTCAGCGACGCCGCGATATCGTCGTGCAGCAGCTCCGCTCGATCCCCGGCATTACCTGTCAGACGCCGAAGGGTGCGTTCTACCTCTTCCCGAACATCGCCGGCGTCTGCGCGCGCGTCGGAGCGATCGATGCCTGGCACGGGCTTCATCCCTCCATGCGTGCGGCGAACTCGCCGTCGACGCTGTTCCATCGATTCCTCCTCTCCGCCTATCACGTCGCTACGCTGGACCGCCGCTCCTTCGGAACGATCGGCAGCGAGGGAAAGCACTTCCTTCGGATCTCGATCGCCACGGGCCTCGAGGATCTGACAGAGGCGACGCTCCGCATCGCGCTCGCCGCGGACGACCGCGACGGTTTCCGCAACTTCATGGAAGGGATGACGCCATGATCACGACCTTGCTCGAGCCGCCTCACCCCATGCGTCCCGAACGCTCGCGTGTAGAGCTCGAACCGCTGAGCCCACGCGACCTCGACGCGCTGGAGAAGCTCGATCTCGCGTACCGCACGCTTTGCGCGATGCTCTACAACTACGCGCCGATGTCCGGCCATCCCGGCGGATCGATCTCGTCGGGCCGCATCGTTTCGACGCTGTGCTTCGGGACGATGGACTACGACGCGGTCGATCCCGATCGCGACGACGCAGACGTCCTCTCCTGGTCCGCCGGTCACAAGGCGCTCGGTTTTTACGCCATGTCGGCGCTGCGTTCAGAGATCCTGCGCATCACTGGAGCGCGGCCCGAGGGACGGTGCGATCTCCGGCTGGAAGACCTTCTGGGCTTCCGCCGCAATCCCACCAACCAGACCGCGCTCTCCCGCACCCTCGGCGCGAAGCCGCTCGACGGTCACCCCACCCCCGCCACTGCCTTCGTGCCGCTCGCGACCGGAGCCTCGGGTGTCGGAATGGCGTCGTCACTCGGATACGCGCTGGCGGCATTCGACTGGTTCGGCGTCGCAGCTCCGCGCGTGCACATCCTCGAAGGCGAGGGGGGACTGACGCCGGGCCGCGTGGCCGAGGCGCTGGCCTTCGCGGGAACGGCATCGCTTGGAAACGTCATCGTGCACGTCGACTGGAATCAATCATCGATTGACTCCGATCGCGTGACGCGCGAGGGAACGGTTCGCGGCGACTACGTGCAGTGGGATCCGGCTGGACTCTTCAAACTGCACGACTGGAACGTCCTCTCCGTGGCCGACGGCACGAACCTGCAGCAGATCGCCGCTGCGCAGAGGATGGCGTTGCTCAGCGACAACGACCGGCCGACGGCGATCGTCTACCGTACCCAGAAAGGCTGGCGCTACGGCATCGAAGGACGTGCGTCGCACGGCGCGGGCCACAAGCTCTGCTCGTCCGGCTTTCTCGACGCGCTGGCCATAGGCAAGGGCGACGTTCCGAGGTGCGGGCCGGAGCCGCCGCTTTGCAATGAAGGCGCGAACGCGAACATGCTGGAGAGCTGCTTCTGGCAGTCGCTCCGCATCGTTCGCCACTGGCTCGAGGGGCAGCCGGAGATGGTCAGCACGCTGGCCGGCCGGCTGACGGCGGCGAAGGAACGGCTCGATTCCGCCAAACGGACGCCACGCGTCGCTGCACCGCGCGTCGAAGAGATCTACACGATCGCATCCACGCTCGCATCGGGCGTCCAGATTCCCCCGGCCGTGCTCGATCTCGTACCGGGACGCGAAGCGACATTGCGCGGGCAGCTCGGAAAATCGCTCGGGTACCTGAACCACTCCAGCGGCGGGGCGATGTTTCTCGCAGCCGCCGACCTCCTCGGATCGACGAGCATCGCCGAGGCGGGGAAAGAGTTTGCGGGTGGGTTCTTCGACTGCGTGCGCAACCGCGACTCGCGGACCCTCGCCATCGGAGGGATCTGCGAAGACGCGATGTCCGGCGTGCTCTCCGGCGTGTCGTCGTTCGGGAAGCACATCGGCGTGGGCTCGTCCTACGCCGCGTTCCTCGCGCCGCTCGGCCACATCGCCATGCGGCTGCATGCCATCGGGAATCAGGCTCGGCACGAGGCAACGGGTGAAGCCGCGCGGCCGATGATCCTGGTGTGCGCGCACGCAGGCCTGGCGACGGGTGAGGACGGACCGACCCATGCCGACCCGCAGCCGCTGCAACTGCTGCAGGAGAATTTCGCGCCGGGGGCGCTCATCACGCTCACGCCCTGGGACCCGCAGGAGATCTGGCCGTTGTTGACGGCGGCGATCGCGCGGCGCCCCTCGGCCATCGCGCCGTTCGTCACGCGACCGGCGCAGACGATCCTCGATCGCGAGGCGCTCCGCCTCGCGCCGGCGTCGCATGCGGCGCAAGGCGTGTATCTCCTGCGTGCGTCGGGAAGAAGCGACGCGACGATCGTGCTCCAGGAATCGGGAGTGACATACACCTTCGTGACGGAGACGCTTCCGCTGCTCGAGCACGCGGGGATCGATGTCGACGTCTTCTATGTCGCCAGCGCAGAGCTCTTCGATGCACTGCCGCGGGAAGAGCGCGACGCGATCTTCTCTGAGGCGCAGCAGCAGAAGGCCATGGGGATCACCGGCTTCACGTTGCCGACGATGTATCGATGGATCCGCTCCGATCTCGGTCGCGAGATGACCATGCATCCGTTCATGCAGGGCCGCTACCTGGGAAGCGGCCCCGCGCGCGCGGTGATCGCCGAGGCCGGGCTCGACGGCCAGAGCCAGTTCCACAGGATCGCAGACTACGTGCGACGCGCCGGTGGCCGGGCCGGGTGATCCGCTCCCGGTGATTGAGCGCGGAGCAACGCCGGAGGCGTGGTGGCGAATAGCCGGTGGTTGAGCGCGTAGCGCGGGCGGTGCACGCCGGAGGCGTGATGGCGAATAGCCGGTGGTTGAGCGCGTAGCGCGATACCACCGGTTGACGTCTCCTCACCCTTTGCGCCCCGGCAGGGGCGCAGGACCCCGATGGGCCGCGCGCCCGGCATGACGAATCTACCCCTGGTGGTCCAGCGCCCCAGCCGGGGCGCCAAAAAAAACCCTCGTCCGGTCCGGTGGTATAGCGCGGCGCGCATAA
>JANMSA010000954.1:0-2145 GCA_031388865.1 Acidobacteriota bacterium
CAGAGGGCGGCCGGCAAGGAAATCCGCCGGGATGCGAGTCTTGGCGCGCAAGGCGAAGAAATCGGCCCATGAGCCCGAAGGCTCCCGGGGCCGATAGCACGACGTCGCCGGTCGCCACATCCCTGCGGATGAAGACTTCACTGCTGGTGAACCGGAACTCCTTGGGCAGACGCACAGCCTGGCTGTTGCCGATGGTGAATACGCGGGTGGTTCGCATGGCGGCCTCGACCTATGTGTGTATGTAGGTGAATTATACACACCAACGGCCTCCCGGCGGGACGACGGTGCAGCCCGGCGGCGCGTCACGAGTCAGGTAGCGGACGCGGACTCGCCCAACGCTTCGACGCCGCGCTATCGTCGGAGGCGGATCGATGAGCATCTTTTTACCCTGGCCGACACCGGCCTGCTGAGTAAGTGGCGATTGGCCGGTCTTCAAATAGGAATTTGGCCGAGCCGCAAATCGCAACTTGGCCGGTAATCTTGCATTGAGCCGATGCTGGAACGATGGTGCTAATAGCGGATTGGACGGCTTACTAATAGTAGTTTGGACGGGCATATAATAGCAATATGGACGCACCCGCCGACTGGTTCCCTCGCCACATGGCCGCGCCTCTCGCCGAGGCCATGACGGACACGCCGGTAGTCTGCCTCCTCGGCCCGCGGCAAAGCGGCAAATCCACGCTTGCCCGGCGCGCCTATCCCGACCGACCGTATTACTCGTTCGACGACGACTCTCTGCGCGAACGGGCGGCCTCGGACCCGAGAGGATTCGTCGCCGGCCTGCCGGACAGCGCCACGCTCGACGAGATACAGCGGGTGCCCGCGCTTCTCTCCGCAATCAAGATGGCTGTCGACGAGGCGCGCCGGCCAGGGCGCTTTCTGCTGACCGGCTCCGCCAATCTGCTCCTTCTTCCCTCGGTCAGCGAGTCGCTGGCGGGGCGCATGGCGCTGATCCGTCTTCACCCCCTCACCGAGGCGGAAAAGGAACGCAAACCCGGGGGGCTGCTCGCCGCCATGATCGCCGGCGGCCTGAAGGGCAGCATCCGACCGGCAAAAGTGGTCCCGTCCGAGCTGATCGAACGCGTGCTGCGCGGCGGATACCCGGAAGCAATCCGCAGAGCACGGATGGCGCGCGTGAGGCAGTGGCACCGCGACTATCTCGCAGGCCTCATAGAGCGCGACGCGCGCGACGCGGCGAATCTGAGGAATTTGGACCACCTGGATAAGATGCTCGCGTACCTCGCGCTGCAGACGGCGCAGCTTCTGAATATCGACTCTCTGGCCAAGCACCTCGCCGTTCGCCGGGAAACGGTTCAGAACAACCTCGCGGCGCTGGAGCGGCTGTTCCTGGTCCGGAGGCTCCCTGCCTGGCATACCAGCGACGCCCGGCGTCTGGTGAAGACGCCCAAAGCCTACCTTGTCGACAGCGGCATCGCGAGCACGCTCGCCGGGCTCGTCGAGGCTGACTGGCTCACGAACGTGGACCGCTTCGGGCACCTGCTTGAATCGTTTGTGGTCCAGCAGTTGATTGCCCAGGCGGGATGGACCGACCCGGACCTGCGCTTCTGGCACTATCGCGACAAGGACCAGGTCGAGGTCGGTCTCGTGGTCACACGGGGGCGGGAGACATGGGGGGTGGAAGTGAAGGCTGCCGCGACGCTCGGGCCTTCCGATGGTCAAGGCCTGCGGCGGCTGGCCGAGCAGTGCGGACGCCACTTCAAGGGAGGAATGATCCTGCACGCGGGGGCGAGCGTCCTGCAGACTGCCGATAGCCGCGTGCTGGCCGTACCGCTGTCCGAGCTTTGGACGATTTGAGGAATTGAGCATGCCCGCCGTCGGCCAGATCGAGAGGAAGACCCAGCAGCGCGTGGTGAAGCTGTTCCACGAGCAGCACGGCTACGGCTATCTTGGCAACTGGATCGAACGCGAAGGCAACGCCAATATCGAGCCGGAGCTTTTGCGCAAATGGCTGACCAGGCAGGGTGTGGCGGACGCGCTGATTACCCGTGCGCTGTATCTTCTTGAAAAAACCGCAGGCGATACCAGCAAGAGTCTCTACGACCGTAACCGCGCCGTCTATGAGCTGCACGACTTCGTTCTGTTCGACGCCGGGATCAAGAAACTCTGCCGGCACCACCAGTATTT